>JANLUG010000976.1:0-1711 GCA_031363335.1 Gammaproteobacteria bacterium | reverse complement strand
GTCGGGAAACGCATCCGCCGGTGATCTGCGAACACAATCCGACTTACGAGAACCTGTTTGGATTCATTGAGTACCGCCAGTTGCCCGGCGGTGGGCTCGACACCGACGTAACGCTGATTCGCCCCGGCGCGCTGCATCGGGCGAATGGCGGCGTTCTGATCCTGCGGGCAGAAGCGCTGGTGGGGAATCTGCCGCTGTGGGCGTTTCTAAAGGGTGCACTGCGCGACAGCGAGATTCGCATCGAAGAGTTTTATCGCGCGAACTCACCACCGCTGGCAGGTGCTCCGAAGCCGGTGCCGGTTCCGCTCGACCTCGATGTGGTGATCGTCGGCGCGCCGCAGTGGTACTACGTCTTCTTTGCGCAGGATCCCGAGTTCCAGCTGTATTTCAAGGTCAAGGCCGAGATCGAACCGACCGCCGATGCGACCCACGACAATCTGTGCCGCTACGCGGGACTGATCGCCATCAATGCGCGCCGAAACGGGATCGAGGTTACGCGTGAAGGCATCGCGCGCTTGCTCGGGATGGCGTCTCGTTGGGCCGAACATCGCGACCGGCTGACGGCGCGCTTCGAACTGATCACCGACGTTCTGATCGAGGCATCGAAGCTCTACCCGGGCGTGACGCTGACTGCGGAACACATTCGCGCTGCGGTGACGCTGCGCCGCGAACGCAACGGGCAGGTGGAAGATCGCGTTCAACGCGCCATCGGCGAGGGCACCATCCTGATTCAGGCGCAGGGTGCGGTGGTAGGCCAGATCAACGGGCTGACGGTGCAGTCGGTCGGCGATCACGCGTTCGGCTCGCCGGCGCGGATCACCGCGCGCTCGTCTGTCGGCCGCCGCGGTGTCATCAGCATCGAACGGCTGGTTGCTATGAGCGGGCCGATTCAACAGAAAGGCAGCATGACGCTACAAGGCTTGTTGATGCGCTGCTTCGCAAACCAGTTCCCGTTGTCGTTCGACTGCAGCGTCACCTTCGAACAGATGTACGGCGGTATCGAAGGCGACAGCGCCTCGATGGCCGAGTACATCGCGATCGTTTCGGAACTGGCCGACGTGCCCATCCGCCAGGACCTGGCGATTACCGGGTCGATCAATCAACTGGGCGAAGCGCAGGTCATCGGCGGCGTCCATCACAAGGTCGAGGGGTTCTTCGCGGCGTGTCGCTCGCTGGGTGAGTTGACGGGCACCCAGGGCGTCGTGCTGCCGGCGCAGAACGAGGCGAATCTGGTGCTTCGGGACGCAGTCCGTGATGCCGTCGCGGACGGTTCGTTTCATCTATACAGCGTGGCACGCGTCGAAGAGGCGATTGCGCTGTTCACCGGCATGCCGGCGGGCGAAATGGGCGCGGACGGTAATTATCCGCGCGAGTCCGTCTACGGCCGCGTGATGGTGAGACTGACGCGATTCGACGCGATGTTGACCGCCCGCCACATCTGATCGCGTCCGCGCCTGAATCGTCGCTCACGACGGATTCAGCTCGAGTTGTTGCAAATCAACGGCTTCGGCCGCCTTCCTAGATTGCTGCGGTGCAAGATGGAAATTCGTTTTGCCCGCGAAACCTTAGACCCGTTTCGAATCAGTAGAGGTCTTCTAATGGATCGTATACGTCGAATGCGCGTGGATATTGGTTCCAGCGGTTAGCGCCCCTTCACTTTCGAGCCCTACGTTACATGGCAGCAACAGTTTGGCCGACCCCCGCTGGCTAG
>JANLUG010000905.1:0-10730 GCA_031363335.1 Gammaproteobacteria bacterium | reverse complement strand
ATCGCGGTGACATCGACCGTCCGCATCAGTCGACCGATGAGTTGGCCCTGGCGTCGCTTCGCTTCATGCGACGTGATGCGACGGAAATCGGTAACGGCTTTCGCAAGAGTTTCCGGCAAATCCAATGCGGCGCGCTGCTCGTCGTTGAGTTCGGCCAGCTGCTGGCCCAACTCCTTCAATCGCTGGGCGTCGCGCTTGCGCGCCGATTTGCTGGGTTCTTCCTCTTCACTCATCGGCGGCAAGGTATCACACGGAGGTTGTAATGGACGATGCAGTGAACCTGGTCGCGGCGACCGATCACGAGGCGGACTTGAAATCGCTCGTGACCGACATCCTCGATCGCGCGCGAAAGAGCGGCGCGGACGCAGCTGAGGTCTCGGCGAGCGAAGACGCGGGTCTTTCCGTAACGGTTCGCCTCGGCGAACTCGAAACCGTCGAGTTCAACCGCGACCGCGGCTTCGGCATCACGGTCTATTTCGGCAAGCGCAAAGGCTCAGCGAGCACGTCGGATTCGACGCCGGCTGCAGTTACCGCAACTGTTCAGGCCGCGTGCAACATTGCCCGATTTACAGAGGAGGACCGGTGTCATGGTCTCGCCGATGCATCGCTGATGGCGCGGGTGTTTCCGGACCTCGACCTCGACCATCCGTGGACTACATCGGTCGCCAACGCCGAAGCAATGGCGCAGGCGGCGGAAACGGCAGCACGCGGCCACGATCGACGGATCAAGAACTCCGACGGTGCATCGGTCGGAACGCAGCGCGTTTGTCGTGTCTATGGAAACAGCAACGGTTTTCTCGGCAGCCATATCGCCACGCGCCACAGCATCAGCTGCGGCGTCATCTCCGACGACGGCAACGGTATGGAGCGGGACTACTACTACAGCATCGGCCGGTCGATCGACGATCTCGCCGATCCCGCGAGCGTCGGCAGCGAAGCCGCGCGCCGCGCAGTAGCAAGATTGGGCGCGCAACCGATCAAAACGGGTCGCTATCCGGTGCTGTTCTCGGCCGAGATCGCCGGCGGCCTGATCGGCCACCTGATCGGTGCGCTGAGCGGTGGCTCGCTGTATCGAAAGGCGTCATTCCTGACGGACTCGCTCGGGCGCAAACTTTTGCCCGAGGCGTATTCGATACTGGAGCGGCCTCTACTGGCTCGCGGACCCGGCAGCGCGGCGTTCGACGGCGACGGCGTAGCCACATTCGAGAAGGCGTTCGTCGACCGCGGCGAGATTGCGTCGTACGTGCTCGGAAATTACTCGGCGCAACGCCTCGGTATGACGACCACCGCGAACTCCGGCGGTGTGCACAACTTGCGTGTTGAAGGGCCGGAACAGCCGTTTGCCGATCTGGTTCGCGGCATCAAGGAAGGCTTGCTGGTGACGGAATTGATTGGCCAGGGCGTCAATATCGTTACGGGCGACTATTCGCGCGGTGCGGCCGGATTCTGGATTTCGAACGGTGTAATCGTCCACCCGGTCGACGAGATCACCATCGCCGGTCAGCTTGCGGATATGTACGGGGCGATCGTCGGGCTCGGCGACGATCCTGATCGTCGCGGCAATGTCGTTACCGGATCTCTGCTCATCGACGGGATGACGGTGGCCGGCTGATCATTCCCCTTCGCCGAACCGGTCAGCGATCAGATCGGTGATCGCCTGCATTGCGTCGTCTTCGTCCTCGCCTTCGATCCGCAGGAAGATTTCGGTGCCCTGTGATGCCGCGAGCAGCATGATGCTCATGATGCTCTTGCCGTCGACGCTCTTCGCGGTGGTCACGATCTCGATTCTGCTCGCGAATCGCTTCGCGAGATTGACGAACTTGCTGGCGGCGCGCGCGTGCAATCCGAGTTTGTTGACGATCGTGACTCTACGTTCCTGCATGTTCCTGCTTTGTCACAAACGGGTCAGATTCGCTGCTCGAGTTCGCGGTGGCGCACGAGGACGTTCGGAATCGTAGTGCGAAAATGGCTGCCGAGCTTCTCCGCCATGTATACGGAGCGATGTTGCCCACCCGTGCAGCCGATCGCCACCGTCATATAGATGCGGTTGTTCTGTTCGAACTTCGGCAACCAGGTTTCGAGATAGCGCCGGATGTCGCCGTACATGGCCAACACGTCGGCGTCGGCTTCAAGAAACGCTCGGACCGCTTCGTCTTTACCCGTGAGGCGTCGCAACTCCGGAACGTAGTGCGGATTCGGCAAGCAGCGGATGTCGAAGACCAGATCACCGTCGACCGGGATGCCGAACTTGAATCCAAACGAACGGAACAGCAGCGAAAGCCCCGACGTCGTCTTCGACGCGATGCGCGCGCTGATCAGGTCGATGAGCGCAGGCGTTGCGAGTTGCGTCGTGTCGATCACCAGATCCGCGAGATCGGCGATGCTCGCCAACAGTTCGTGTTCCGCCTCGATCGCCTGGCGTAGGTCGGTCGTTTCGTTCGTCAGCGGATGCCGCCTTCGCGTTTCGCTGAAGCGCTTGACCAGCGTAGGGCCGAGCGCATCGAGATAGATCACTTCGCAGTCGAGATCCATGCGGTCGAGCGACAGGAGAATCTCGGGGAACCGCTTCAGATCGGCAGCGGAGTTGCGCGCGTCGATGCTGACCGCCATGCGCTGGCTGCGCTGCTGCGGATCGCGCAGCGCGGTGTGCACCATCGCGGGAAGTAAGCCGACCGGAAAGTTGTCGATGCAGTTGAAACCCGCGTCTTCAAGTACGTGCAACGCGGTGCTTTTACCCGAGCCCGAACGGCCGCTGATGATGACGAGTTTCATGGCCGTTCAACCCGCATCGATCGGTTTGGCGCTCAGCCGTTGCCGCGGTGATTGTTGGTGCGGGTCTTTTCTTTGTGTTTAACGATCTGACGGTCGAGCTTGTCGACTAACGCGTCGATCGCGGCGTACATGTCTTCGGAGGTCGAGTCGGCAAAAAGTTCGGCGCCGCTCGTGTGGACGGTGGCTTCCGCCTTGTGGATGAGTTTTTCGACGGAAAGCACTGCGTGGACGTTGGTGATGTGGTCGTAGTGGCGTTCGAGCCGTACGAACTTCTGAGTGACGTACCTGTGCAATGCTTCAGTGACATCGATGTGATGCCCGGTAATGC
Source organism: Gammaproteobacteria bacterium (assembly GCA_031363335.1). Lineage (GTDB taxonomy): Bacteria > Pseudomonadota > Gammaproteobacteria > Pseudomonadales > Azotimanducaceae > DATJGR01. The sequence goes on along the minus strand of JANLUG010000905.1, from coordinate 7,630 downwards.
TCAACTGCATGGGCGTTCTCCTGGTGGCGGGAAGCGCAGCGGGGTGCTGCTTGGATGGAACGAAGCTCAAACGAGTCGTTTGCGTTCGTTCGACGGGGGAATCGAGAGTAGCTCGCGATATTTGGCAATCGTACGCCGCGCTACATTGATCTTCTGGGTCTTGAGTATCGCCGTGATTTTGCTGTCGCTCAACGGCTTTCGGGGATTCTCTTCGGCGGTCAATTTCTTGATCAGCGCGCGGATCGCGGTGCTCGAAACTTCGCCGCCCGTGCTCGTGCCGACATGGCTCGAGAAGAAGTACTTCAGCTCGAAAATGCCGCGCGGTGTGTGCATGTATTTGCGCGTCGTCACGCGGGAAATCGTCGATTCGTGCATCGCCACCGCTTCGGCGATGTCGTGCAATACGAGCGGTTTCATCGCCTCTTCGCCGTACTCGAGGAAGCCGCGCTGGTGTTCGACGATCTTCGTTGCGACTTTCAACAGCGTCTCGTTCCGACTGATCAGACTCTTCAGGAACCAGCGCGCTTCCTGCAGGTTGTCGCGCAGATAGGTATTGGCGTCGCCGGAGTCCGCGCGGCGCACCAGGTTGGCGTATTGCGCGTTGATGCGCACCCGTGGCGCGGTATCGGGATTCAGCTCGACAAGCCACTTGTCGCGTTCCCGTCGCACCAGCACGTCGGGCACGACGTATTCGGTTTCACCGACGGTGATCGCGGTGCCGGGACGCGGATTCAGTGATCGGATCAGGTGGATCACCGCGTGGATCTCGTCTTCTTCGAGCCGGGTTTTGCGCACCAATGCCGGGAGATCGTGCGCAGCGAGCAGGTCGAGGTGATCGGCGACGAGCGAGCGCGCTTCCTGCACCCAATCGGTGTCGTCGCCGAGTTGACTGAGCTGAATCAGCAGGCATTCGCGAAGATCGCGGGCCGCGACGCCGGGCGGATCGAACTGCTGGACGCGCTTCAGTACCGCAACGACTTCGTCTTCCTCGACGTCGTACTCGGCCGGAAATCCCGAAAGCACCTCTTCGACGCTGGCGATCAGCATGCCGTCGCTGTCGATGCCGTCGATGATCGCGCGGGCGATGGCGAGGTCGCGTTCCGACATCGGCGTCAGGTTCAGCTGCCAGAGCAGGTGGTCCTGCAACGACTCCTCGGTACCGTTGCGTTCGGTGCCGTCGAAGTCGTCATCTGCACCGGTTTGGGTCGGCGTGGTCGCCTGAAAGACGTCGTCCCATGAACTGTCGACAGGCAGTTCTTCGGGCATCTGCTCCGCCGAGACGTCGCCATCGCCGGCCAGTTCTCGGAAGTCGTCCGTGTCGACGCTCGGGATGTCGTCGTGATCCGACCCCCCCTCTATTGGCGCGTCGTCATCGTCCTCTTCGACGAGCTCCAGCATCGGATTCGTTTCGACCGCTTGCTGAATTTCGAGACGCAGGTCGAGCGTCGACAACTGCAGCAGACGGATCGCCTGCTGCAACTGCGGCGTCATCGTCAGTTGCTGACCGAGCTTGAGAGAGAGCGACTGTTTCATACGGGGTTTTCAGGCGCGACGCTCACAGTCGGAATTGCGCGCCCAGATAAACACTGCGGACCTTTTCGTTCGATAGTATGGCCTCGGTGTTGCCGTCCGCAATGATGTGGCCCTCATTTACGATGTATGCGCGATCGCATATGTCGAGGGTTTCACGGACATTGTGATCGGTGATCAACACGCCGATGTGCCGTTGCGCGAGGTCGCGGATCATTGCCTTGATTTCTCCGACCGAGATCGGATCGACACCCGCGAACGGTTCGTCGAGCAGAATGAACTTGGGTTCGCTTGCGAGCGCCCGTGCGATTTCGACGCGGCGGCGCTCGCCGCCGGACAGACGCTCGCCGATCTGCGCGCGAACGCCCTGCAGATGGAATTCATCGAGCAATTGCTCCAGGCGCCCGCGCCGGTCGGCTTTCGACAGGTCGCGCTTGAGTTCGAGTATGGCGAGGATGTTGTCGGCGACGCTGAGCTTGCGGAATACGCTGGCTTCCTGCGGCAGATAGCCGACCCCGAGGCGCGCGCGTTCGTGCATCGGTTTGCCGGTGATCGGCACGCCGTCGAGTTCGATGACGCCGCCGTCGGCCTTAATCAACCCGACGATCATGTAGAAGCTGGTCGTCTTGCCGGCGCCGTTCGGTCCGAGCAAGCCGATGATCTCGCCGCGTGCAACCGAAAGACTGATGTCCGCAACCGCGGTTCGCTGTCCGTAGCGCTTCGCGAGATGCTGGGCGACGAGCTGCGACACTAGGGTTTTTGTTGCGGCGATTGCGGCGGCGTCGCCGGCGGAGTCTGTTTCTGCGATTGGCCCTGCTGCTGCTTCTTCAGCGCTGCGGGCTGCAGGATCATCTGCACCTTGCCCTGTCCGTTCGCCTGCGCATCGACCTTGCCTTCACGAACGTTGTATTTGATCAGTTCGCCGGTGAACTCGTTCTTGTCCTGCGTGAGATAGGCATTGCCGGTCAGCTCGACGCGCTCTTCCTGGGTGAAGTACACGATCTTCTTTGCATCGGCGAACACGATCGACTCGTCCGGCTTCACTTGCTGTTGATAATGGGCGCGATCGCCTTCGGCGATGATCCTGACGACGAGCTGATCCTGCAGTTCGACGGTCATCGTGTCGCCCGTCACCGTCATCGTACCCTGCTCCATGCGCACGGAGCCGTGATAGATCGCGACGCTCTTGTTCTGGTCGAGTTCCGCCGAGTCTGAATGGATGTGGATCGGTTGCTCCGCGTCCTCCGGGAGCGCCAGCGCATATCCCGCGACCACCCACAGCACCGCGATCGCGAAGCACCGCGCGAAATTATGGCTTCGGTTTCGCCGTTGCACGTTTGAACTGACCTGGCAGAACAATGGTATGAACCCTTTCAGAGGCGCTCGACGACAGCTTGAGGAGACTGGTGTTGAGATCACCGGACATTCCGACCGCGTGGGTGCGTCCGGCGGTGGTGTCGATGATAACAGGTTGGTCGGTCTCGGCGAATTGGCGATCCGGATACACATACAGCGTCGGACTCGAGATTTCGATGCGATTAGGCTCCCGCTGCTCCAGATGCACGTCGTCGCGCAGCAGGATTACTTCGTCGCGCTTCCCGTCGACGGTATCGGTGTCGTGTACGAGCCCTTCTTTCGAGCGCGCAAACCAGGGAGACTGAGGGGCGCGATAGAGCGTCATTGTTGGCGCAACTAGTCGGGTGAGACGTTCGTCTTCGTAGTGACGAACTTCAGTCGACAGCAATCGATAGCGCACTGTGCCGTCGTCGCCGTATTGGGTGATCGCGGCCTTCTCCATGTACAGATCCGGCTCGCCTGCCGACGCCGGCAGTTCGTTCGGCAACACTTCTATGTGCTTCCAATCTCCGAGCGAGACGAGCAGCGCGAGGCAACCGAAGATGACCAGCAACCATGACCAACGATTCATGTGTCGTAGCGGCCAAGGGCGGCGGCCCAGGTTTCCTGCGCAACCATCAGCAGGTGACATACCTCCCGTACGGCGCCAAGCCCTGCCGGTGCGCGTGTGACGTAGTCGGCGCGCTCGACGACTTCCGGATGCGCGCCGGGGACTGTGAATGTCATCCCAACGCGATTGAACAGCGGCAGGTCAGGCAGGTCGTCTCCCACGTGCGCGATCTGTGGACGATCGATGCCGGTATTGAGGATCAGCCCCTCCAACGCGCGTGCCTTGTCGGACGCGCCTTGGTACACGTGTTGGACACCCAGTTCGCTAGCCCGTCGCCCCACGATCTTCGACTGACGTCCGGTGATGATCGCGATGATCACGCCGGTGTCGATGAGCATCTTGATCGCGGCGCCATCCTGCGTGGAGAACGCTTTTGATTCTTCGCCGCTCTCGGAGTAGTACAAGCGACCGTCGGTGAGCACGCCGTCCACGTCGAGGATCAGCAGACGCACCTGACGTGCTTTGTCGAGGATCGGCTCGGGATAGTTCATTTGGCCGGACCACACTTTGAGGGACTTGAGCCCAGTATGGGACTGCAGAGAGAGCCTCGGTCAAGGGCGACCGATTAAATGGGGAATGTCTATTCATTGCAAGGCGCCCCTCGGCAGGATTGGCCCGGGATTCGCCGTCGAAAGCGATGGTATAGTTGCGCCGCTCTGACTCTGTAGAACTTCCAGGCCTCACGATTAAGTGACCGATAATCTGATCGAAATCGAAGGGCTGCGATTCGTTCGCGGCGACCGGATCATCTTCGACGGCCTCGATCTCGTGGTGCCGCGTGGACGCATTACTGCGCTGATGGGCCCAAGCGGCACGGGCAAGACCACGTTGTTGCGCATCATCGGCGGACAGATCAAGCCGGACAGCGGCCGCGTGATCGTCGACGGGCTCGACGTCCCGAATCTGTCGCGCAGCGAACTGTTCGAGCTGCGCAAAAACATGGGCATGCTGTTCCAGTCGTCGGCGTTGTTTACCGATATTTCGGTATTCGAGAACGTCGCATTCCCGTTGCGCGTTCATACGAACCTGCCCGACGAAATGATCCGCGACCTCGTGCTGATGAAGCTCAACGCAGTGGGTCTGCGCGGTGCCAGAGATCTGATGCCGTCGCAGCTGTCGGGCGGCATGTCCCGGCGGGTCGCACTGGCGCGCACGATCGCGCTCGACCCGAAGTTCATCATGTACGACGAACCGTTTACGGGGCAGGACCCCATCGCGATGGGTGTGCTTGTGTCGTTGATCCGCGGCCTGAACGAATCGCTGGCGATGACGAGTCTGGTGGTTTCGCACGACATCCACGAGACGGCGAGCATCGCCGACCAGATGTACATCATTTCGGACGGTCGTGTGATCGGTGAAGGCAGCCCCAAGGTGCTGCGGGATCACCCGTCGACGATGGTGCGCCAGTTCATGCTCGGTTCGCCCGATGGGCCGGTGCCGTTTCACTATCCGGCGGACAACTTTCTCGACGATGTCATGGGAGACGCGTGATGTTGCGTTACCTGCGACTGTTGGGGCAGTGGGCGCTGGGTTGGATCGCGTCGCTCGGGCGCGCCTCGATGGTGTGGTTCCAATCCCTCGCCGGATTGCCGCGGCGCGGCGATACGACGCTGCTGCTGAAGCAGATCTATCAGATCGGCGTGCTGTCGCTGATCATCATCGTGATGTCGGCGTTTTCGATCGGCGCGGTGCTCGCTCTGCAGGGCTATACGCAGCTGGCGCGCGTCGGCGCCGAGGAATCGGTTGGACTCGGCGTCGCACTGGTGCTGCTGCGCGAACTCGGCCCGGTGGTGACCGGATTGCTGTTCGCAGGGCGTGCGGGATCTGCGGTTACCGCCGAGATCGGCCTTATGAAGGCGACCGATCAGCTGTCGGCCATGGAGATGATGGGCGTCGACCCGCTGCACCGGATCATCGCGCCGCGGCTGTGGGCCGGCATGATCTGCCTGCCGTTGCTGACGGTGATCTTCAATGCGGTTGCGATCGGCGGTTCGGCGCTCGTCGGCGTCGACTGGTTAGGCGTCGATGCCGGCGGCTTCTGGGGCGGCATGCAGGACGGCGTGCAGCGCTGGGAGGATATCGGCAAAGGCATAATTAAGAGCGGAGTTTTCGGCGTGGTCATCAGTTGGATCGCGGTGTTTCAAGGGTATGATTCGACGCCGACGGCGGAAGGTATCAGCGTCGCGACGACGAAGACGGTGGTGTATTCGTCCGTCGCTGTCCTTGCCCTCGATTTCATCCTCACGTTGGTAATGTACGGAGACTTCAATTGATCCGCATGCGCACGATTGAAATCAGTGTCGGCGCCTTTGTGTTGGCAGGCATTCTCTGCCTGGTTTTCCTGGCGTTTCGTGTCAGCGGCGTAGGTGTCGGCGACACGTCGGGCACCTATCTGCTGAACGCGAAGTTCAATGACGTTGCGGGTCTGCGTGTCCGGTCCAAGGTCAGCCTCGCCGGCGTGACGATCGGCCGCGTCGCGAAAATCGGTGTCGACAGCGAGACCGCGGAAGCGCTCGTGACGATGCAGGTCACCCAGGATGTCGCCAATCTCCCGGTCGACACGGGTGCGCGCATCCAGACCGAGGGCTTTCTCGGTGGTCGGTACATCAGTCTGATCCCGGGCGGGGAAGAAACAGTGCTTCACAACGGCGACACCATTACGAACACGCAAGGCGCGTTGGGGCTCGAGGGCCTCATCGACACATTCATTTCCAAGATGGGTTCGAAGTGATGCGTAGATCGGCATTCGTGTTTGGCGGCTTAATCGTTCTGTCGGCGCTCGTTTGCGCCGCAGCCGCATCCGATCCGAGAATTTTGATCAAGCAGACGGCCGATACCCTGGTCGGCGTCATCAAGGAGGGCAAGACCTACTTTCCCAAAGACCCGGATCGTTTCTACGCCGAAGTCCAGAAAGTGCTCGATCCGACGATCGACTTCGATACGTTCTCGCGCGGTGTGATGGCTGTTTTCTACAAGCGCGCGACTCCCGCGCAACGCGAGAAGTTCGAAGCATCGTTCAAGGCCGGATTGATTCGCACGTACGGCAAAGCGCTGCTGGACTTCGGCGACGAGAGCATCGTCGTGTTGCCTTCGGATCGGCCGCCGACGGCCCCGGATCGCGATAGCGTGAAAATGGAAGTGCACTCGAAGGAAGGCAAGGTCTATCCGGTGATCTATTCGATGCGCCTCGGCGAAGACGGCCAGTGGCGGATGTACAACATCATCATCAACGGCATCAACATCGGCCTGACTTACCGCAATCAGTTCACCAGCGCGATGAATGCGCCGGAGAACAAGGGCAGTCTCGATGCGGTCATCAACGGCTGGGGCGAAACCATCGCGCATATCGATCCGGCCACGCAGGGCTCGCCGGAGAGCGCCAGCGGAGAGGAGTGATGGTCGAAGTGACCTCCACCGATCTGCTGCATCATCGGATCTCGGGTTCGCCGTCGCTGACCAACGGCAAGGAAGCGCGCGCGCTGCTCGACGCGGCGTTCGCGGAAATCGAAGCGTCAAACGACGACACATCGGAACCCCGCACGGTCGAGGTTTCGCTCGCCGGAGTTACCAACGGCAACAGCGTTCTCGTCAGCCTCATGCTCGTGTGGATGCGACGCGCGCGCGCGGCGGGCGCCGCGGTGCGATTCGTCGACACTCCACCGCTGGTATCGAGTCTGATCGAGTTCACGGGCCTCGACGACGTTTTGCCGATGGCGCGACCCGGAGCAGGCGCGTGATTGCAGACGAAGTGCAGGCGCGCGTGGCGAAGGCGATCGTGCCGAGCGAGGTAACTGCGCACGGTGATGCGAGCCGCATGGAGGTTGTCGTCGTCAGTACGGCCTTCGAAGGCGTCAGTCGCGTCCGCAAACAACAGCTGGTCTACGCGGCGATCGCCGAACTGATCCGTGACGGCGCGTTGCACGCCGTCACGATCCGCGCCTATACGCCCGCAGAACGCGCCGAGGCGGAATAGTGGATAAGTTGCTGATCGAAGGCGGTCACGCTCTACGTGGCGAGCTACGTATGTCGGGCGCGAAGAACTCGGCGCTGCCGATCCTCGCGGCAACGCTGCTGGCCGACGAACCGATCGTGATCGCGAACGTCCCGCACCTGCACGACGTGACGACGATGATC
>JANLUG010000872.1:0-4192 GCA_031363335.1 Gammaproteobacteria bacterium | reverse complement strand
GGATACGCTGCGATCAGGTGGCGGTGGTGGCTTGGTGCGCCGTCCCGTTACGGAACCCTGAGGCGCCATGGATGGCGCCGTTCGGAGCGCCCAGGGACGGCTCGAGCGTGTCCGGCGCGTCAAGCCTCCACCTCCACCGGGAATCAAAGCGCCCCCCACGTTCAGCGCTCGCGCGTGTTCACGCCGTCGAGTGGATAAATCGGCCGGCGCACGTTCTTGAACGCGAGTTCCGAATAATCCGACGTGCAGACGCCGACTCCGGCGCATTCGACGATGGCGCGCGCCAGTTTCTTGAAGCCGACGCGGTAGTGGATGCGGCTCTTCAACATCAGATATTTGCGGCGCGCCGGATCGATGCCGAGCGATGTGAAGCAGCCGGGGTCGAACGGCTCGATGTGTCGCGAGATCACCACGATGTCGACGCTGCCGGTTGACAGAACCGCCGTAGTGCCCATGCGCATCGTCAGACCGCGCGACATCGCGACAGTTGCAGGGAAGTTGCCGTCGGAAATCAGTTTGACACGACCCGTCACGGTCAACGGTTTGCTTTGCCGCTCGATCGCCGGCATCGGCTGCTTGCCCCCTAACGAAACCGTTACCTTGTTGCCGACGCCGGCGCGAACCATCTCCTGAACGGCCTCCGGATCAAAGATCCCGAATACTGCAACGTCCTCGAGACCCTGGCGCAGGATTTCGGCGAGCACCTCGGTGGTGTCCATCGTTCCGCCGGACGCGGTGTTGTCGTAGTGATCGAGCAGGATGATCGGGCCCTTCTCCGATTCGAGAGTGGCGGGCTCCGCGCCGAGTGTTTTTGCACGGTCAACGGACGTAGTCAGCGGTTCGGGGCGATACACGAAGGCGGCGCGGTCGTTCCATGCGCGGTCGAGCAACTCGTCGCGCCAGATCTCCGCCTGGCGTTTGTCGCCGTCGGTGACGACGACCACCGACAACCCCGCCTGCTCGATGTCGGCATGCGGGAATCCGGTGAACAGGCTGACGGCCAGTGCGCCTTCGCGTTCCATTTCCTGCGCGCGTGCCTGCAGTTGCGCGTTCGGGAAATCGTCGGTGCCTTGACGCATCACGTGCGGCAGCATCGGTGCGTTGCCCCAAACCATCGTCGGAGTGGCGCTGCCGTCAATCATTTTCAGCAGCGCTCGACCGGCGCGCCGCGCGGTGTCGTCCATGTCGATGTGCGGATAGCTCTGGTAGCCGGCGATCACGTCGGCGCGCGCAACCATCTCCGGGTACAGGTTCGCGTGCATGTCGAGCGCAACGGCGATCGGCACGTTCGGCGCCACCGCCCGAATGCGGCGCAACAGTTCGCCTTCGCCGTCGTCGTACGTCTTCGTCGCCATCGCGCCGTGCAGGTCGAGCATGATCGCGTCGCAACCTCGGGCCGCGGCAGTGACGATCTTCTGCGCGATGTACTCGAATGCGGCGTCTTCGACGCGGCCGCTCGGCGGCGCGCCGGCTGCGATCGGCAGAACGATTTCGGCACCGGTCGATTCGCATACCTCGATGAAACCGCCGAGGCAGGTGGCCGTGCCGCGAAACGTCGCAATCGCGCTGTCGCCTTCTTGCGGTATCAACGCGCCGTGCGAAAACCGCGCGAGATCCGTGACCACCGGGGAGAACGTATTGGTTTCGTGGCTCATCTCGGCGACGACGATGCGCATGGGTCGGCTCACCTGAAAATTTCGACCGCCGCATTCTAGCGGCAATCGTCCCTGCGGCGCGCCGATATCGATGCGGCGCCAACGAATCTGCTACGCTGCGAGCTGCATGACCAGCGGGATCGTCTTGATGAGTGAGGCAGTTGCGACGGCGCCGGGTACGTTTCTCGGGCAGCCGCGCGGATTGTGGTTGCTGTTCTTCGTCGAGATGTGGGAGCGCTTCAGTTACTACGGTATGCGCGCGCTGCTGATCTTCTATCTGACGCAGCATTTCCTGTTCGGCGACGCCACGGCGTCGGCGATCTACGCGAGCTACGGCGCATTGGTGTATCTGATGCCGCTGATGGGCGGCCTCATCGCCGATCGTTATCTCGGCTTTCGAAAAGCCATTACGTTCGGTGCCGTGCTCTTGTGCATCGGTCACTTCGGCATGGCGATCGAAGGCGATGCGGCGACCGTTACGGCCGACGGCGTGCAGCGCGATCCGGTGTCGCTGCAGATCTTCTACGCGTCGCTCGCATTCATCATCATCGGTGTCGGGTTTCTGAAGCCCAACATCTCCAGCATCGTCGGCCAGCTTTACGGCAAGGACGATCCGCGCCGCGACGGCGGCTTCACGTACTTCTATATGGGCATCAACCTCGGCGCGATGCTGGCGTCGTCGATCGTCGGCTACCTCGGGCAGACGTACGGTTGGGCTTACGGGTTCGGCCTGGCCGGCGTCGGCATGCTCGCCGGGTTGATCACGTTCCTGCGCGGCGCGCACGTGCTCGGCGATGCGGGATTGCCTACGGATGCGACGCGGTTGACGGAAGTCGTGGTCGCGGGCCTCACGCGCGAGCGATTGATTTATGTCGCGGGGCTGATCGGCGTGGTCGTCGCATGGCAGCTCGTGCAATCGCATGAGGTGGTCGGCGATCTGTTGATGATCACGGCGGTGGTGACCGTCGCCGGTATCGTCGGATTTGCCGTGCTGCGGCTGCCGAGCGTTGAGAGGGACCGCATGCTGGTCGTGCTCTTTCTCACGGCGGTGTCGGTGGTTTTCTGGGCCTTCTTCGAACAAGCGGGCAGTTCGATGAACCTGTTCGCGGAGCGCAATGTCGACCGGCATGTATTCGGACTCGACATCCAGGCGACACAATTCCAGTCGCTCAACCCCGCCTTCATTCTGTTGTTAGGGCCGGTGTTCTCGCTGTTGTGGGTGGTGCTCGCGCGGCGTGTATTCGAGCCGAGTACGCCGGCGAAGTTCGGTCTCGGTGTTTTGCAGGTGGGGCTCGGTTTCGCGGCGCTCGTCTACGGCGCGCAGCAGGCGGACTCGAGCGGCATGGTCGCGGCCGGCTGGCTCGCGGTCGCGTATCTGCTGCACACGACCGGTGAGCTGTGTCTTTCGCCCGTCGGTTTGTCGATGGTCACCAAGCTGTCGGTACCGCGCGTCGTCGGATTGATGATGGGCGTATGGTTTCTGTCGAGCGCGTTTTCGCACTACGTGGCGGGATTGATCGCCGCGGGGGCGAGCGTGAACGAAACGCCGGGTGCGTCGGTTGGCGGTGCTGAATCGCTCGCGGTATACGTCGCCACGTTCGGCTCGGTGGCGTGGGTCGCGGTCGCTGTCGGCATCGTCGTACTCGCATTGTCGCCGCTGATCCGGCGCTTCATGCACGAGTCGGTTCGTTCGGGAAATTGACGATGGCGAGGCCGGTCTGGGTCGAATACAAAACCGCGCGCTGCATCCTGTGGTCCGGCGAGCGTTTCCTGCTGGCGGTGCATCACAGTTACCTGCCGTTCAATCGCGGGCGGTGGGGTTTGCCCGGTGGACGCATCGAAGTCGGCGAAAGCGCCGAAGCGGCGGCACGGCGTGAGGTCACCGAAGAACTCGGTGTGGAAATGGGCGAACTGCTCGATTGCGGCGATTACCGATACAAAGGCGCGCGCCACAAGGTATTCGGCACGCGCTTCGACGGAACCGTCGGATCATTCGATCACAACGAACTCGAACGGATCGGCTGGCACAGCCTTGCCGATGTCGCTGCGCTCGAGCGCGATGGTCGCCTGCACGCGGGCTTCGAACACGACGCGATCCACGCATTCCTGAAGCGCATCGCGGCTTGATCGGCTACCAGACGCGTGCGTCGGCTGCGGCGCGGCAATCCTTGACCAGGGCGACCCGCATCACGCTGTAGTCGGCGGCCGAGTTGCCGCGCCACAAGACGCTATGTTCACTGATGCATTCGGAAAACAGCCGCTTCTCCTGTTCGCGTTTGATCTCCGCGAGCGATCCGGTCGGCGGGTGTGACTGACAGCCGATCGCAAGCGCAGTGACGACGGTCAGCGGTATCGATGAGCTCGTTCGATGCATGTGCCTTCCTCCCCAGAAGACATGGGCAGTGAGCGCCCGACACCGCATCCTGTCCAATTCCTTTCCGGAATTGAGCCGCGGTCGCTATAGGCGCGGATCGACCAAGACCTTGATCTCTTGAGGTAGCTTGTTTGTTTCCTGCGGAGCTTGCGAAAGCCGCGCC
>JANLUG010000809.1:0-3836 GCA_031363335.1 Gammaproteobacteria bacterium | reverse complement strand
CTCATGACCTTGTTTTCGCGCCGCTCCCTGTTGAAGTCACTCGCGGGTTTCGCGGGCACGTATGCCGCCATGGCCCACGCGCCGTTTGCGGCTGCGCAGCAAGTCGTCGGCAATCATGGGAATGCCCGCCGCGTCATTCTGACTTGGCGGGCGGCGCGGCCTCTTGCGAGGAGTCGGCCGTCGGAGCCGACGACGCCTCAGGACACGAGTGACGCGGGTCTGAGCCGTTGCACACTTTGATCGCGCGCAGATACAACGACCATTCGGCCATCACTTCGGGCGGCATCGGCATCGCGTCGGCTTCGATCGGCGCGACGCGTTTGGCGCGTGTGATCACGAAGAAGTGCGAGTCGCCGCGGATCGTCTTCACGAGCGTCAATTGGCCTTTGTTCGTCAACGGATTCTCGCCGCAGATGAACAACCGGACGGACGTCGGATAGTCGTTTTCGACGCCGGAGAACGTTTCGTGGTCCGAGAACCTCTTGCAGGTCTTGCGCTGATCGTCGGCGATCGATTTCAGCAACTGGATAGGATCCGGCAACGGCGGATCGCTGAACGACTCGAACGATAATTTGTCGGTCCACTGGTTCGGGTCCGACTTGGGCGGTACGTATTCGACGAGGCGAATGCCGGGGCCCTCGGTGCGGAAGCTCTGCAGCCAACCTTCCGGAGGTTGAGCGAGCAGGTGTTCCGGTGACGTATCGGGCGGCGGCGCGGGACGTGTCGCGGATGCAGTCGGTTGCGCAGGCGCGGATTGCTCGGGCTTGCCGCCGCCACATCCGAACAGAGCGATCGCAAGGAACAGTGTCATGCACCTTTTCGACATTGTTGGCGAACCTCTAGGATGATCGAGAAGAGGATGATCGAGCAGAGCGCATGCTAGCGTGTCGGTTGCGACTTCAGTAGGCGTTGCCGCCGATTCCGGCGAGCAGTTCACATCACGCGGCGGTCTTCAGCGACGCCGTCAACGTCTTGTGGATACCGCCGAAGGCGCCGTTGCTCATGATCACGATGTGTCGCCGATGTTTCGGCGGCGGCAACGTCGACAGGGTGCGGATCAGGTGATTGAGATCGTCGTCCATCGTCGCGCGGACGACGCTTGCGTGTACTACTTCGGTGAGATCCCATTTGATGTTCTCACCGCGAAACCAGTACACGCTGTCGGCGGCCGCGCAGCAGGTCGATAACTCGTCGCGCAATGTGCCGAGCGACATCGTATGCGAACGCGGCTCGATCACCGCGATGATCTCGTCGCCCGCGAAGCGATTGCGCAATCCTTGTAACGTCGTGCGGATGGCGGTCGGGTGATGCGCGAAGTCGTCGTAGACGCAGATGTTGCCGACTTCGGCAATCAGCTCGAGCCGACGTGTCACGCCCTGGAACGAACTCAACGCCTCGATGGCTACTTCCGCGGGCACGCCGGCGTGGCGCGCTGCTGCGATCGCGTTCAGTCCGTTGGCGACATTGTGCTGGCCGAGTTGGCTCCACTTCACCTCGCCGAGCGGCGTGTCGTTCAATTGCGGGGTGAATTTGGAACCATCGGACGAAACGCTTTTTGCGCGCCACAGTTCGCCGTTTTCCGTGGCGACCTTTGCGACCTTACGTGGTCGTTGGTTGCCGCGGACGCGCGCCACCGGTGTCCAGCATCCCATGCGCAGTACGTGGTCGACCGCTTCATCGTGCTCGGGTGCGACGATCAGACCGCCTGACGGAACGGTGCGCAGAAGATGATGGAACTGCGTCTGAATCGAGGCGAGATCCGGAAAGATGTCGGCGTGGTCGTACTCGAGGTTGTTGATGACGAGCGTGCGCGGCCGGTAGTGCACGAACTTCGAGCGGCGGTCGAAATAGGACGTGTCGTATTCGTCGGCCTCCACGATGAAGAATGGTTGGCTGCCAAGCCGTGCCGAGATGCCGAAATCCTTCGGCACGCCACCGATCAGAAAACCCGGATCGAGACCCGCGCGATCGAGAATGTGCGCCAGCATGCTCGCCGTCGTCGTTTTGCCGTGTGTGCCCGATACCGCGAGCACCCAGCGCCCGGCGAGAATCTGGCGGCCGAGCCACTCGGCACCGGATGTGTACGGCAAACCGTTGTCGAGGATGTATTCGACACCCGCGTGGCCGCGCGGCAGTCCCGCATTGCCGATCACGACGAGGTCCGGCGCCGGTTTCATCTGCGCCGGATCGAAGCCTTCGTACACGGTGATGTCGGCAGCGGCGAGCTGGTCGCTCATCGGCGGATACAACGCTTTGTCGGAGCCGCTCACCCGCAGGCCCGATTCCCGCGCCAGCAGCGCAAGGCTGCCCATCAGGGTCCCGCCGATCCCCAGGAAATAGATGTGTTGCGTCAAGGTTGTCCTTTGGTCGCTAACGACCGGCTGCAGCGCTCGACAAAACAAAGCCAATCGTGGCCATGCCGAAGGCGAGAAAGATACCAATGAATACAGTTACATTCATCGCGCGATGCAGGATGAAACCATTCACGGCGATCGACCAGATGCCGATCAGCGCGCCAATGCCCATCGTCACGGGACTACCGACGCCACCTGCGAGCGACACCGCGATGGCGGCGAGTAACGTGAACAGTAGATCGCAGCCGAACAGCGCGGTGATCGTGGCGGGGAATCGACCGATCACGCCGCGCAATGTCAGCGCGGTCCACGTGGCAGCAGCAAGGGTGGCGATACTCACGAGCGTCGACGTCGCGACCTGCATCGGCGTCACATCGACGCCGCCGAATCGAAGACCGACAAAAAACGCGGCGAGCACATCCGCGATGACGACTGCGCTGACGAACAACGGATGCGTCGGCACGAGTTCCGGCCCGCGCCGCAACAGGCAGATGTTCCAGAAGACGGCGAGGATGGGTTTCATTGCGGGGTGGGCTCCGACGAGCGGGAATTGTCGCACAAAAATCTTTACCATGGCCGCCGCCCGCGAACCCATTGAGAACTCGAACGAGGACTTTCATGCCGAAACGCAATGCGTTTTACGCTCAATCCGGCGGTGTCACTGCGGTCATCAATGCCAGTGCATGCGGTGTTATCGAGACCGCGCGTCGTCATCGCAACGTGATCGGCAAAGTCTACGCCGGACGCAACGGCATCATCGGTGCGTTGCGCGAAGAGTTGATCGACACGAGCAAGGAGTCGGCGCGCGCGATCGCGGGGCTGCGCAGCACACCATCCGGTGCATTCGGTTCGTGTCGGCACAAGCTGAAGTCGTTCGAATCGGATCCGCGCGAGTACCAGCGCCTGATCGAGGTCTTCAAGGCGCACGACATCGGTTATTTCTTCTACAACGGCGGCGGCGATTCGCAAGACACCGCGAACAAGGTGGCCCAATTCAGCGCACGGCGCGACTATCCGATCAACTGCATCGGCGTGCCGAAGACAGTCGATAACGATCTGCCGTTCACCGATACATGTCCGGGATTCGGTTCGGTTGCGAAATATGTGGCGGTGTCGATTCGCGAAGCCGCGCTCGATGTCGCGAGCATGTGTGAGACGTCGACGAAGGTCTTCGTGATGGAGGTGATGGGACGTCATGCGGGTTGGATCGCCGCCGCCGCCGGCCTCGCGCAGGAGACGCCTGACGGCGCGCCGCACATCATCGTGTTCCCGGAGATTGCGTTCGACGCCGCGAAGTTCCTCGCGAAGGTCGATGCAACGGTACGTCGCGCAGGCTATTGCGTGATCGTCGTGTCGGAAGGCGCGCGTCGGGAAGACGGCACCTTTCTCGCGGAAGCAGGCACGAAGGACGCGTTCGGGCACACGCAGCTCGGCGGCGTCGCGCCAACGGTGGCGGAACTCGTGCGCGAGAAATTCGGCTAC
>JANLUG010000795.1:0-5990 GCA_031363335.1 Gammaproteobacteria bacterium | reverse complement strand
CAACGGCCGCGGCCACGCCGATGAGCACCGACGGCCACGCGATGAGTCCACCGAGGCCGTTCGGCAGGAACACGTGATACGCAAAAAAAACGGCGAGGTTCAAAAGCACGCCTACCGCTGCAGCGGTAATTCCGTTGAGCGCCGACATCAGCTGCAGATTGCCGCGCGTCGCTTCCACGAACGGCGCGCCGATGAAGATGAAGAAGAACGACGGCAGGAACGTGAAGTAGGTGACACAGAATGCACCAAGTGCGCCGGCCGCTGCGGGGGTGAGTCCGATCTGCGCGGCGTCTGCGTACGCACCGAGATAGCCGACGAATGCGACGACCATGATCAACGGCCCCGGCGTCGTCTCGCCGAGTGCCAAGCCATCGATCATCTGCAGCGCCGTCAGCCAGCCGTGCTGCTCGACGGCCCCCTGCACGACGTAAGGCAATACCGCATACGCACCGCCGAACGTGACGAGTGCGGCCTTCGTGAAGAACCAGCCCATTTGAAACAGGGTGCCGTTGCCGTAGATCGAGTCGATGGCGAACAGCGCACCGGCCCACAGCGCAACGGCTACTCCAAATGTCGCGACCGCACGGCGCCACGTCGATCTCGCATGCGACGGCGACGGTGTGTTGTCGTCGATCAGTGCCGGGCCATACGATTTGTTCGTATCGCCGTGGCCGGTTTGTCCGCCGAACAAGCGCGGATCGATACGTTCGCCGAGATATCCGATGAGCCCCGCCGCAAGCACGATCCACGGAAAGGGAACGTTGAGCGTGAAGATCAAAACGAAGGCAGCGGCGGCGATCATGCCGAGTGCTACGGTGTGGATCACACGGCTGCCGATGCGATACGCGGCGAAGCAGACGATCGCAACGACGGCGGGCTTGATGCCGGAGAACACCCCCGCCACCGCCGCCACATGTCCGTACGCCACGTATAGCCACGACAATCCGATGAGCAGCACGAGCGACGGCAGCACGAACAGCCCGCCTGCGATCAGGCCGCCCCACGTGCGGTGCAATAACCAACCGATGTAGGTGGCGAGTTGCTGCGCCTCCGGACCCGGCAGCACCATGCAGTAGTTCAGCGCATGCAGAAAACGGCGCTCCGAAATCCAGCGTCGCCGCTCGACGAGTTCCTGATGCATCACCGCGATCTGCCCGGCCGGTCCGCCGAAGCTGATG
The DNA here is from genome assembly GCA_031363335.1 of Gammaproteobacteria bacterium. Classification (GTDB taxonomy): domain Bacteria; phylum Pseudomonadota; class Gammaproteobacteria; order Pseudomonadales; family Azotimanducaceae; genus DATJGR01. The sequence continues at coordinate 4,812 of JANLUG010000795.1, read as the reverse complement.
AAGCCGAGTTCGAGCCAGAAGCGCGAGGCTTGCGCGAGCGTGAGCGTGGCCGGCGGGGGATCCAATTGAGTCGAGTCAGTCAACGTTTGCGCTCCCCTGCGTGGTACCCGGCATAGAGATCGTCGAAGAGCGTGGCAGCCAGAGCAAAGAACCCACTGTCGCTTCGTGTACGGCGTTTCATTCCGTGCAGCAGCGCTTCAATCACCGGCGCTTCGGCGACGGCGATACCGCCGACATCGAGGTAGTGAATGATCGCGCCGATCCGGACGACGGCGGCGTCACCTTCGAGCCCGAAGCTCTCCGCGAGCACTTCGTACGTCACCTTGCCGTCGACGTGCGTGAAGGCGGCGCCGTCGAAATCAAATCCCGTGTCGCGGCCGGTTCCGCGGACCACGCGTTGGCTCCACTTGATCGTTGCACCCGGATCGATGAAACGTCGGATCAGCCACGCGCTGGCGAGTCGATCGACCCACGGTCCGGCCCGCGTAACCCACGTGCGCTTCTGGAACTCCATTGCATCGAGTCGCTTGATGCGGCCGCGCTTCGAATGTGGCTCATCCGGGGACCGCAGCCGTTCGATCCGCGCCGCGAGTTCATCGAGCGCGATTCGTGTATGGTCCTGCGCGGCGCCCGGGAAGAAGTCGCGAACCGCAATAGCATCGAACTCGCGACGCAGCCGCAGCACGGCGCGCGCTGCGTGAACAATCGTCTGCCGCTTGCCCGGTGTTGCCTGCCGAATACGATCAACCAGCGTCTCGTACTCGCCGGTCCGATCGAACAGCGGCGCAAAATCGGCGGCGCGCGCCGACACGTCCAGGAACTGCGCCGCACCTCCGACAGTACGGATCTCGGCAGCTTGCGCCTCGAGTACGTCGCGCAATTCCCGACGCGCCGGTACCACGTAGACGCCGTCCTGAAGTGTGCCGACACCAAGCCCCTTCAGCTTGCGCCACATGCGCACCCGCAACGCGGTCTGCCGACCCGGGATCGTCAGGATCAACAACGTCCAGTCCGATTGTTCATTTCTTTTCACTGTAGTAATGATAACGATGGCGATACGATCATTACAAATTCAGCCCGAAGGAGAGATGCCATGGATCCGTCGATATCCCGTCGTGATCTGTTGGCCGGCGCGGCCGTACTGGCCGTTGGCGTCGGATTGAGCGCCAATACAACCGCTGCCGATCCACCGGTCGCCGACCCGGCGCCCGCGAACGCCAAGGCGTATCTAGGCAACCACACACCCACGCTCCTTCCATTCGACCCCACAAAGCTCGATGGCCTTTCGGAAAAGCTGCTCCGTTCACACTGGGAGAACAACTATCAGGGCGCGATCAACGCGCTCAATTCGATCGAGCCGAAGATCCCGGGGCTGGTGGCGGACAAAAACTGGCCGCCGTATCTGCTGGGCGACGTGAAGCGCGAGGAACTGCTGCGGACGGGCTCAATGATCATGCATGGTTTGTATTTCGGAAATCTCGGCGGCGACGGCAGAGTATCTGGCGACATCGTAGAGTCGTTAGGCGAGTGGTTCGGTTCTGTCGCCGCGTGGGAAGCGGAGTTTCGCAAGGTTGCTCTGGGACTCGGCGGCGGGTCGGGCTGGGCAACCCTTTCGATCAATCTCTACAGCGGCGCATTGCACAATCGCTGGTCGTGGGATCACCACACCGGCGTCGCGGGGGAAGCGCCGCTGCTGGTGTGCGACATGTACGAACACGCATACGCCATCGACTACGGCGCTGCGGCACCGAAGTACGTGGATGCGTTCATGCACAACGTGAACTGGACCGAGGTCAATCGACGCTACGTGGCAGCGCGCAAGGCGAGTGTCGCGTTGGGCAGTTGAAACCGAAGTGAACACGGTCGACTACAAAGTTGCGCTGCTTTGGGCGGGGGACCTGGCCAGCCGGCGAACCACCCAGCTCGAAGCGACCCGACTCGCGCGCATCGCAACCGCACTGAGCGAGGTCGGCATCGCGGCGGAACCGGCCGTGTACGGCGATGAATTCGTCGATGAAGTGCATGCGCAGCTGCTGCATCTCGACGGCGTGCTCGTCTGGGTCGATCCGATCGTGAATGGGCGCGATCGATCGGTACTCGATGTGATGCTAAGGCGGGTTGCGGACAGCGGCATCTTCGTGAGCACGCACCCCGACGTGATCCTGAAGATGGGGACGAAGGAAATCCTGTTCAGTACACGGCATATGGGTTGGGGTTGCGATACGCGGTTGTATCCGACGTTGAACGCGCTGCGTGAAGCCCTGCCGAACTCATTGCGCGAACCCGGGCCCCGTGTGCTCAAGCAATATCGCGGTAACGGCGGCAACGGCGTATGGAAAATCGAGCGAGTGAGCGATGCGCGGTTGCGCGTGCGTCACGCGCTGCGCGGCAGCGTCGAGGAAGAGGTGACGTTCGACGAATTCGTGCAGCGCTGCGCACGCTACTTCGAAGGTGACGGCCGCATGATCGATCAGCCGTATCAGTCGCGGCTACCGGAAGGAATGATCCGGTGCTATCTCGTGCGCGACCGCGTCGCCGGCTTCGGCGAGCAACTGATCAACGCGCTGTACCCCGCGCCCGTCGGCGCCGCTCCGACGACGGCGCCGCAGCCCGGTCCCCGCCTCTACTATCCGGCGTCGCGCCCCGACTTTCAGAAACTCAGAGTTCGAATGGAACGCGAATGGGTGCCGCAACTCTGCCGCGAGCTTTCGCTCGACGCCGATTCTCTGCCGGTGATCTGGGATGCCGATTTTCTGTACGGGCCGAAGACGCCGAGCGGCGAAGACACGTACGTGCTGTGCGAGATCAACGTGAGCGCGGTATATCCGTTTCCCGACGAAGCGCTGCAGCCGCTGGCGCAGGAGACGCGCGCGCGACTCGACGCAGGCAAGCGTCAGCGCTTCACGACGTCCGTTGATCCGCTGAACGACGCGTAACCCAGGAACTCCTTCACCGACTCCTGGTCGACCTTGAAGCGCAACTTCAGATACGGCCCCTGCGCGGTGTAGTCGGCGCCGGTGAAGTCGCGGTCTTCGAAGCCGGTGACGTTGTAGCCGACCGATACCCACATGTTCTTGTACGGGTTGTAGCCGACCGATGCGCCGGTCGAGTAACTCGTGGTTTCGGTGCCGAACGAATGCAGCATCGAGGTGTGCACGCCTGCATCCCAGCGCTCCGTCAGGTCGTAGCGGAATTCCATACCCGTCAGACCCGTGACGCCGAAATAGTTTTCGCCGTCGATGTCGTCGAGCGCGTACTTCAAGCCCAGTTGCAGCGCCAGCTGCCAGCGGCCGGTCGGCGCATAGTTCGCATTCATGTTCTCGACGAGCTTGCGCGTGGTGGTGTCGAACGTATCGTCCTTGCTCTCGTTGAACACGAGATCGAGCCGGTTCAGGAACGCCCAGTCCGATTCGAGCGGCCGCCACGCGGTGCCGAAGCGCAGGTCGCCCTGGTTCGTCGTCGAGCCGTCGCTCTGCTGCGATTCGAGCAGAGCGAAGCTGCCCGACACCGCTTTACCGTCGTCCAGCTGCCGGCTCGCGCCGGCGAGCAGATTCCATTTGTCGAGTTGTTCGCCGTAGTGATACTCGATGCGGCTCGTCGCGTCCCAGTCTGCTTGTCGGTAACCGAAGCCGAAGAAGGCCGCACTGAAGTCGTCGTCGATGCTGCCGGATGTCAGGGGCACGTTCGGGTTGTAGATCAACGCGTCCGGATCCTCTGCGTCCGCGCTCTCCTCGATCGTCTGCACGCGGTCCATGCCGAAGTCGAGCCGCCAGTGCTCGTTCACCTGCCACGTTTGCGCAAGACCGGTCGTTTCGTACAACCGGTTGGCGTTCTCGCCCTGACGATATCCCACGGCCGCATTGACGCTGGAGCCGGTCCACGGTTGCGCTTTCACGCCGAAATGTGTGTTCTGCGTGTCGCGCTCGTCGCCGAACGTGAATTCCTGCTCACCGATCAGGCTGACGCCGGACGCGATCTTGTATTCGGCGCCGGTCATGAATCGTGTCGGATAGTCGACGTTGTTCGCGCGTCCGCCCAGATCGATGTCGGCGATGTTGTTGAGTTTCCAGCGGCCGTCCTCGAGCGTGCGCGTTGAACCGAGCGTCAGTTGATTCGCATCGCGAGTGGTGCCGTCGACCGCTTCCTCGCGGATCGCGCGCAGGCCGCCTTCGACCTGCATCGGGCCTTGCTCGTACACGAGCTGTGACTCCGCCACCGTTCTGTCGCGCTCTGCGACCAGGTAGGTCTGCTGGAACGCATCGAGCCGCGCCACCAGCGTTTCGCTGATTCGATACTCACCTTCGGCGCCGGTTTTGCGGGTACCCGCCTCAGTCGTCGCCTGCTGGCCCAATCCGAAGTTCTCCTGCTGCTCGCGTGTGTAGGCGCGGCCGGCAAGATCGCCGCTGCGGTGTTCCACCTGCGCGAGATACGCATTCGCGGAACCGTGCTGGTCGGTATCGGTCGATGCCGCTTCCATCGTCAACACGCTCGACGCCGGCAGTTCCACGGTGACGTCGACGCCGCCGAGGTCGCCGCCGGTGCCGGCCGCGCCGTCGTGCACGTACGTCACGCCCACTTCGCTGTCGCCCGATCCGAAGCGATAACCGGCGCGTCCGCCGCCGACGATTTCGTCCGACTCTTCGTTCCCGCCGGCCGTCTCGGCATCCACCGCTTCACACTGCCGCAGTTGGCGTCCGCGATGGCCGCCGAGGAATCCGCGGTTCGCGATCTCGCGCCGATCAGCCGGCTGGGACTCGAAGCACTCGCCGCGCGATCGGTCTTCCGCCTCAAGGCCCGCCTTCAATACCTGCA
>JANLUG010000784.1:0-1358 GCA_031363335.1 Gammaproteobacteria bacterium | reverse complement strand
GCACTGACACGATGAAAGCTCTACCGGGAATGGAGGGCAACGATAACTGTATATATATACAGTATCAATCGACGCGACCGTCGAACTACAACGACCGTTCCCATCTGTTCAATCAATCGAATCATTGACTATCAACCAATGTGTTGAATATAGTCAGAACCATGAAACGCGCGTCCCCCATCAGCAGTACCGAAGACCCTCTGGCTGAACGCTTGAACGCGGTCTATTTCGCACTGTGCGATCCGGTGCGCAGGGCGATTCTGGAACGCCTGGACGAAGGGGACTTTCTGGTGTCAGAAATTGCCGCGCCGTTCGACATCTCGCTGCAGGCAGTATCGAGGCACATCCAGCTGTTGGTGCGAGCCGGTCTCGTACGTCAGGCACGATCGGGGCGCATCAGCCGCTGTAGCCTGGACGCCGCTCCGATCGAAGACGCCGCTCTCTGGATCAACCGTTACGCGAAGTACTGGCAGTCCCAGTTCGACACGTTGGCAAAACACCTCATCCGCATAGAAGAGGACAAGAACACATGAACTACACAGCCACACGCGAACGACTACAAGAGTATCGCGCCAAGATCGCAGCGTTGCGCCAGGAGATGCGCGCGACACAGGCTGCGGTCGAACCGGAGCCGGTCCGGGATTATGTGTTCACGACTTCGGACGGAGGCGTTCGGCTATCGCAATTGTTTGCGGACAAGCAGGACCTGTTTGTGATTTTCAATATGGGCACCACCTGTCCTTCTTGCACGATGTGGGCCGATGGGTTCAACGGCGTCTACCAGCACCTCTCGGACCGTGCGGCGTTCGTTGTCATTTCAGGCGACCCACCCAACGTACAGCGCAAGTTTGCTGCAGATCGCGGTTGGCGGTTTCCGATGGCCAGCTGTCAGGGCAACTCATTTAGTGCGGACATGGACCACAGCTCTCCCGACGAGCCGGTACGCCCAGGCGTCTCTGTATTCCAACGAAATGCCGATGCGATCGTGCGAGTCTCCGACGCGGAATTCGGCCCATATGATGACTTCTGCACGGTCTACCACTTCATCGACCTGCTGCCCGAAGGAACCAACGGCTTCCGCCCGAAGTTTCGCTATTTCGGCACCTAAGGACATCTCGCCATTCTGACTTGGGGTGGGGCCGCACGCGCTTCGAATCGATTCCCAATCGATCGCGACCTTTTCTCCCGCGTGGACAACATAATTCACATCCATTAACGTCGGCCGACACCTATTCCCTTCGAGGCACACCGTGAGGAGAGCACCGTGCACGATCTGATCATTCGCAACGGCACCGTCGTCGACGGCAGCGGCAACGCCCGCGTGACGGCCGACATCGCCATCGACGGCGACCGCATCA
>JANLUG010000774.1:0-2312 GCA_031363335.1 Gammaproteobacteria bacterium | reverse complement strand
CCGCCGATCAACAGGATCACCAGCCCGGGCATCTCGATCAACGCGCGGCCGAATCCCACCTGGTCAGCCGGCGCCTGCAGAATGCCGACCATCATCCACGTGATGAGGAAGCCCTGAAGGCTCATCGCGGCCATCCACAGGCTCGAACTGGTCAGATACCACGGGAACGCCGAACGAGGGATGTCGATCAATGCGTCGTGTACGGGCTGCGACATGCGCTGAAGCGTTTGAGAAAGCAGGATCATACCGATACGCTTCGACGCCGGGCAAAATTCAAGGACGCGAGCATGAGCATGAAGATCGGTGTCACCGTCGCGTTCAATCACCTGACGACGCCTGCTTACATCGCTCAGGCGGCGCAGTTCATCGAAGCAGCAGGATTTCATTCCATCTGGGTGCCGGAGCATGTGTTGTTCTTTCCTGACTACGCCTCGCGATATCCGTACGCAGACGACGGCCGCGTGCCGGGCGACCCGCAAGGCGTGCTCGATCCGTTCGCAGCGCTGACGTTCGTCGCTGCACACACGAAACAATTGCGTCTCGGTACCGGCATCTGCCTCGTGCCCCAGCGCCAGCCCGTTTACACGGCCAAGATGGTCGCAGACCTCGACTACCTGTCCGGTGGAAGGGTCGATTTCGGGGTGGGCATTGGTTGGCTCGCGGAAGAGTTTCAGGCGTTGGGGATGGATTTCCGCGCACGAGCGCGGCGCTGCGCCGAGTACATCGACGCGATGCAAGCGCTGTGGAGCGAGGGTGTTTCGTCGTTTGAAGGCGAAACGCTGAGCGTGCCGACGTGCTACTTCAATCCGAAGCCCGTGCAGAAACCGCATCCGCCGATCCATTTCGGCGGCGAAAGCGATGCCGCGTTGGCGCGGGTCGCGACTCAAGGCAATGGTTGGTACGGCTACGACCTGGAGCCTGCCGGCGTTCACGAGCGTCTGACCGTGCTCGATCGGTTGCTGGCCGGGGCCGGACGCACGCGAAGCGACGTCGATGTATTCGTTTGTCCGAATAAGCACCCGATCACACCGGAGACGGTAAAAGCCTATCGCGACGCGGGTGTCGATCAGCTCATTGCGCCGTTGTTTGCGCGCGATCTCGACGGTCTGAAGCGACGCGCAGAGCGCCTGCTGGCCGCGACAAACGCGGCTTAGCCCGGCTCGTCAGGGTGTTCGATCCGCTGACGATCGCGCGCGGTCGCGCGGTGGTCACATTTGCTTACATCCGTAACAACGACGGCACATACGACCTCCTCGCGACCACGGAGAATCAGCCCCTGTTGTACTTTCAGCAGGAGGCTCTGAAATGCTCGTGGGCCGCCGTGACGAACGATCGAAGACCTGGTTCCGCGCCGAACGCGTGTTCCATACCAATGGCAAGTGGTACTTCCACACGCGCGAAGGTATCGATATCGGGCCGTACGAATCTCAGCTCGAAGCCGAGATCGAAGCGGGCATGTTGAAGGAACTGATCAAAAACACGCAGGTGCGCGGCGAATCGCTGTCGGTACTGCGCGATTTTATTCTCGAATCATTCTCGCTCGGTCGACCGTTGAACGTGATGGTCGCCGACAACGCCGAGCACATCGTAGTAAGCCCTCCCTCCGCCGACTGAAATCGAGTCCTGCCGCGCCGTTACCCGTGAAAACTCGGGTAACGGGGCATAGAATGCGCCCTCGCTAAACCACCTGCGATTGCAAGACCATGGCGGAACCGGTTGAAGCTCCATCCGGCGCATTCGATTTTGTGGCGATGGAACACGGGATTCTGGATTTCTGGAGTCGCGGCGATCTATTTCGCAAATCGCTCGAGCACACGCACGACAAGAAGCCGTACATCTTCTATGACGGTCCGCCGTTCGCGACCGGTCTGCCGCACCACGGCCACCTGGTCTCCTCGACGCTGAAAGATGTCGTTCCGCGCTATTGGACGATGAAGGGCCGCTATGTGTTGCGGCGCTTCGGCTGGGATTGCCACGGGCTGCCGATCGAGCACGAAATCGACAAGCAGTTGGGCGTATCGGCCGCCGAGGTCGTCGCGCAGTTGGGTGTTGCCGGCTACAACGCCGAGTGCCGCAAGATCGTGCAGCGCTACGTCGCGCAGTGGCGTCACACGATCACGCGGCTCGGACGCTGGGTCGACTTCGACAACGACTACAAGACCATGGACGTCTGGTACATGGAGTCGGTCTGGTGGGTCGTCAAACAACTCTGGGACAAGGGGTTGATCTACCAGGGCGTGAAGGTGATGCCGATTTCGACGGAGCTCGGTACCGTGCTGTCGAACTTCGAAGCGACGTCCAACTATCAGGAC
>JANLUG010000725.1:0-2245 GCA_031363335.1 Gammaproteobacteria bacterium | reverse complement strand
CACAACGCTCACACCCGCCGCGGGTCTGATCGAATACGACCTCAACATGCCGTTCTGGTCGGACGGTGCGTTGAAGCGTCGTTGGGTCGCGGTGCCGGCCAACTTGAAAGTGACGTTCAGTTCGACCGGTGCATGGACCTTCCCGGTCGGGACCGTAATCGTCAAACACTTCGAGATGGAAATGGTCGACGGCGATGCGAACTCGGCGCGACGTCTCGAAACGAGAATCCTCACTCGGACGTCCACCGGATGGGAGGGCTTCACTTATCGCTGGAACGTGGGTGGCGATGCAGACCTTTTGGCGGCTGGTGCAACGGAAGTTCTGACGATCAACGCCGGGACGGGTACTCAACGTACACAAACGTACGAATACCCGAGCCGCACGGATTGCCTGCAGTGTCATACGTCGGCGGCAGGATTTGCGCTGGGTCTTTCGACGCGCCAGCTCAACAAAGACTTCGACTACGGAGCTGTGACCGACAACGAATTGCGCACGCTCGATCACATCGGCTACTTCAGCGCCGGCATCGGCGCCGCGTCCCAGTACGGCGCATATCCTGCCGTCGATGACACAAATTTCCCGGTCGCCACGCGGGCGCGTGCCTATCTCGCCGTGAACTGCGCGCAATGCCATCGCCCCGGCGGCACAACGGGAGTCAACATGGATTTCCGCTTCGACACGGCAGACGCATCGATGAATGCGATCAACGTGGTGCCTCAGAATGCACTGGGCCTCTCGGGCGCACGCGTCATCGCACCGGGCGTCAAAGAGAGCAGCGTGGTGTGGGAACGGATGCGACGGCTCGACACGAACCGGATGCCCCCGATCGCCAGCCATCGCGTCGACCAGGTTGCAGTGAACCTGATCGGTACGTGGATCGACGGCCTATAGTGTTTCTCAGAACCAGCGATGTTTCGCGGTGCGTCGGGTTGGTCGGCCCAGACGCGCCTCGATGCGTTCGCGCTGCTTGAACAACATTACGAGCGCGAGCCCCGCGACAAACCCTCCGACGTGCGCCCAGAACGCGACGCCGCCGGCCTGATCGCCGGCTAGGCGCGGCAGGCCGCTCAACAGTTGCAGCAAGAACCAGTAGCCGAGCATGTAGATGGCCGGCACCGCGATCGTCGTCATATAGAAGCCGAGAAAAATGAACATGTGCACGTGCGCGCGCGGATACAGCAATGCGTATGCGCCCATTACGCCGCCGATGGCGCCGGATGCGCCGATCATCGGCACGATGCTCGACGGCGCGGAGAGCATCTGCGCGCCGGCCGCCGCCAGTCCGCACAACAAATAGAAGACGACGAACCGGACGTGCCCCATCGCGTCTTCGACGTTGTCGCCGAAGATCCACAGAAACCACATGTTGCCGATCAGGTGCAGCCAGCCGCCGTGCATGAACATCGACGAGAAGATCGTGATCCAGCCGGATTGACCGTCGAGCACGCACACGATGCCGTGGTCCATGCTGATCTGCGCACCAACCGACGCCGTGCCCAGCAGGTCGCCCGGCACCAATCCATATAGGCAGATCGATCGCGACAGCGCGGTCTCGGTGCCGAATCCCTGCAGCAGCACCCACGCGAGAACGTTCAGCGAGATGAGCGCAATGGTCGCCGCCGGCGGATGCACTCGGGGGTTCTCGTCGCGAATCGGAATCACGTCTTGGCGGTCGATAGTTACGTTGTTAGCCTGACTGTAAGGCAATACGGTGACGATCAGAATGTCCACGCTGCTTCAAGCGCGCGACGTGACGCATGGCGTCGGCGAACGAACGCTGTTCAGCGATCTCGAGTTCACCGTGTCGGTGGGGTCGCGCGTCGGCCACGTCGGCCACAATGGTTGCGGCAAGTCGACGCTGCTGGATTTCCTGGCGGGCGTGCGAGCCGCCGATGCAGGTGAAATCATCTATCGGCGCGGCCTCAAGGTCGGCCGAGTCGAGCAGTTCCTGCCGGAGAGCGCTGCGCGTCGTACGGTGGTCGATGCGGTGCTCGACGGTTTGACGGAAGGACGCGACGAACGCTGGCGCGCCGAAGCGCTGCTCGCCGATCTCGGCATTCAGAGCACATTGTTCGGCTTGTCGGCCGGCGATCTTTCCGGCGGGCAGCAGAACAGGCTGATGTTCGCGCGCGCGGTGATCGCAGAGCCCGATCTGTTGCTGCTCGACGAACCGACCAACCACCTCGACCTCGCAACGATGCGCGTCTTCGAGTCGTTCCTGAACGCCTATCGTGGTGCGTTCGT
>JANLUG010000720.1:0-4323 GCA_031363335.1 Gammaproteobacteria bacterium | reverse complement strand
CGCATCCGCGGGCCGCTCGTGATGGTGTCGGCGCTGTGTGCAATCGCGCTGCAGCCCGCGCCGTCGCATGCGATGGAGTTGCGCCACAACGAAGAAGGCGCCGTGCTGGTGGCCGCCGATGAGACCATAAACGATTCGCTCATTGCGGTGGGCGATACGGTGGAAGTGAACGGCAACGTCAACGGCGATCTCATCGCGTTCGGTCGTCGCGTCGTCATTCGCGGCAACGTCGCCGGTCTGGTGATCACTGGAGGCGAGAGCGTGACGCTCGACGGTGCGGTGGACGGCAGCGTCCTCGCGGGCGCGGAGACGCTCGATATTTCGTCGAGCCGAATCGGCCGCAATCTGTTCGGCGGCGGTGAGACGGTCACCGTGAACGACAGCGCCGGCATCGAGCAGAACGTGCTCGTTGGCGGTAGTAAGGTCAGCATTGCCGGTCACATCGGACGCGACGTGCTTGCCGGCGGCGAAGAACTCGAAGTGGCGAGCACGATCGGCGGCACGCTTACCGCGTACACGAAACGAATGACGTTGTTCGCACCCACACGCATCACAGGCGACGTGCATGCGCACGGGCTCGAGAAAAAAGATCACGTCGTGGTGTCGCCGGGCGCGGTGATCGGCGGTCAGCTGGTCACCGAACTGGAGAAGGTGCCGTACGAACAGAACCGTTATCTGACCGGCAAATTCTACGGCTGGCAGCTGTTGTGGCTGGCTGCGGCCTTCGTCGTCGGCTTTGCATTGCTGTTGGTGGTGCCTGCGCTGCGTCGCGTTCCGTTCGACGACGCGGGGGACGCGATGCGCAGTAGCGCATTCGGAATGGTCGCGCTGGTGGCTACGCCGATCATCGCGCTGCTTGCCTGCGTCACGGTGATTGGCATTCCGCTCGGCCTGATCGCGCTGCTGATATGGGCCATCGGCATCTATCTCGCCAAGGTGATGGTCGCCCAGGTTGTAGGCACCTACGTCGTCGAGACGATCGCCGAGCGCCGCGAGCATTTTGCGGTGGCGCTCGGGGTAGGGCTTTTCGTCGTGACGCTCGCCACCAGTCTGCCGTTCATCGGAGGGGTGATCTCATTCTTGGTGACGATCGTGGGGCTTGGGTTGCTCGTGCTGTTCTTGCGCGCCGAGATGCAAGAGCCGTTCGACGACGACTGAGCGCCTTCCTGCTCAATGACGATAGTCGGAGAGATGCCTCAGCATGTAGGCGGCGCCGTGCGGACCATTGAGCACCGCATTTTCACCGTAGAGCGTTTCCTTCTGGTCGCCGAACACCTTGCGATTGGCGCCGAGCGGCGCGAGACGGTCGCGCGTTGTATCGCGACGCTCAGCAGGTTCTCCGCGCTCGCTACCTGTTGCACGATGCCGGCCGCTTTCGCATCAGGCCCGGTCCAGCGGCGCGCGAGTTGTACGGTTTCGTGGAACGCGCTCATCGGAATCTTGTGGCGGAACAGCATCAGTTCCGGTTGCGGGATGGCCATGCCGAGCTGCATCTCGTTCGCGCACGCAAAGCCGCGGTCTTCGCGCATCACGCGGACGTCGTGGCACAGCGCCATCATGAAGCCGGCGCCGAACGCGTGACCGTTGATTGCGCAGATGGTGGGGATCGGCAGCGTGATCAGGCGGGCCATCAGCTTCATGAACTCGTCAGCGAACACGGTTCGGTCGCCGCCACGGTGTTCGCCGGTGAATTGAATCCACGCGAGGTCGAGGCCGTTGGAGAAGAACTTCTCGTTCGATGACGTGGTGACGAGGGCTGCGGGGCCGGTGGAGGCTTCTACTTCGTCGATAGCTTTGGCGACCGCGCGGACGAAGGCGGTGTTCCAGCGGTTTTCGCCGTCGTTCAAGGTGAGCGTGAAGACGTCGCCTTGTCTGGTCAGGTTGATCATCTAAGAGCCCCTTGTAACGCGGATGAGAAATCAGTTGGAGATCTTAACGGGGCTCGGGATCGGTTAGTACCCGTTGAGTGCATCGGTCGGTTGTCCTCCATCAGACTAGTCAATAGACTAGTCGTAACTCGTGGAGACCTAAGCATGAAAACCGAAATTGGTGCGTACGACGCAAAGACGCGGCTTCCGGAACTACTGCGCCAAGTGAAGGCTGGCAAGCAGTTCACGATCACCAATCGCGGTGAGGCCGTTGCGGACCTCGTACCGAGCGAGGCGGGCCATAGCGTGGATGCGAAGACCGCTATTGAGAAGTTCCAGTCGTTTCTTGCAGCGAACCCGGTGAAGGCGCGGCGAACCATGAACGTCAAGAAGCTGATGGAGGAGGGTCGCGAATGAACTTCGTGCTCGATGCTTCCGTGACGATGGCGTGGTTGCTGGGCGACGCCAGGTCAGCCGATCGCGCCTACGCACGGCGGGTGCTCGAAGCTTTGAAAGACGCAGTGACGCGCGCGGAGGTACCCGCGACGTGGGCTCTCGAAGTCGCCAACGTGATTGCGCGAGCTGAAGCGAAGAGCTTGATCACCGAGGCGCAGAGCGAAGCGTTTCTCGAGATGTTGTCCAGCTCGCCTATACATCCAGATCATGCAACTGTGGCTGCTGCGCTGAGCGACACGCTGCAACTGGCACGTCGCTATCGACTCTCTTCGTACGATGCGTCTTATCTGGAGCTTGCGCTGCGAAGTGCGTTGCCGCTGGCCACGCTCGATGCCGATCTCAACAAGGCCGCGCGCAAGGCGGGCGTGCTGCGTTTCCCTTGAGATCCAGATGCCATGCTCGCTACAGCCAGCCGGATTTGCGGAACCGCCAATACATGACGCTGGCCGAGATCACGATCAGGCCCACCGCCGCAGGGTAGCCCCACGGCCACTTCAGTTCCGGCATGTGCTCGAAGTTCATTCCCCAGATGCCGGCGAAAGCGGTGACCACGGCGAAGATTCCCGCCCACGCCGCAAGGCGCTTGGTCACCTCGTTCTCTTCGATGGTTACCATCGACAAGTTGACGGCCATTGCAGTGCTGATCGTGTCGCGCATCGTGTCGATCGATGCGTTCACCCGCGCCAGATGATCGCTGACGTCGCGGAAGTACTCTTGCGTGTTCGTGCACACGCCAGGCGTGCGGCCGCCATGCAGGCGTCCGGCCGCTTCGAAGAGCGGCGCCACCGCGTGCTTGAGCACCGTCACTTTGCTCTTCAGTTGGTACAGGGCTTCGATGTTGCTGCGTGCCGCGCCGCGCTCTTGCGAGAAGATTTTCGCCTCGAGGGCTTCGAGCTCCAATTCGAGCGTGTCGATGATCGGAAAGTAGCGATCGACCACGGCGTCCATCAATGCGTAGAGCACGAAGCCCGATCCTTGTTTCAGCAGTTCGGGTTCGGATTCGCAGCGTTGGCGCACGCTCATGAAGCCGTGTTCGCTGTTCCTGCGTACAGACAAGACGTAGTTCGGCCCGACGAACACGTCGACTTCGCCGACGTTCAGCACGCCGTCGACCAGTTCGACCATCTTCATCACAACGAACAGGCTCTTGCCGTATTCCTCGATCTTCGGTCGCTGATGTCCTTGTAGAGCATCCTCGACAGCCAGTTCGTGCAGGCCGAATTCTTCCTGCATCAGTGCAAGGTCCGCCGGACCGGCGTCGTGTAGTGCGACCCAGACGAAACAACCAGGCAGGAGGAGATAGTCGCTGATCGCCTCGGTCGGGAGATCGGCCAGCTTGGCGCCGTCCTGGTAGGCGACGCAGTTGACGAGAACGGGCGGTGTGATGTTCTGCGCTGGCGTGGGGTTGTTGTTTGCGGTGGCGAGATGGGTAGTCATGGATGCTTCCGGTATCAGGATGAACAACCTCGATGAACGCTCAGGTGAGCGGAAACGCTTTCACTCATCCTTCCCTCGGAGGTACTGGTGCACCTCGTGCTCACCGAAGTACTGCACCAGCTCTTCGTCATCCAACACCTTCGCGTATTCGCCGACCACCGTTGTCGCAAGCTTGGCAGCCATTTTTCCAAGCGCGCGCGGAAGTATGCGCTGAACCATATGCCCAACCATCAGGTTCAGACGCTTGCGCTCAATCTGCTCTTGGATCTTCCAGAGCTGTTCGCGTCGTTGTCGCGGGAAATCGCAACCGAGCTTGTGATCGATTGTCAGTTCGAGTTCCCGCTTTCGAATTTCGAGATCCTGCTCCCGATTCGGTGAGTCAGGGAGCCCTTCGTGGAGCGCGACGATCTGCCGATCGTACTCCTCTCCGGTCAAGCGTCTGCCGGTTTTCATCCTTCTAGTTCACCAACTCTAAACTGACCCTGGATGATCCTGGGATCGGCAAGCGTGACGCGTTCGTCGAGGCGAACCGCCGATGCGAAGTATCAAGCTGGCCAAGGAC
>JANLUG010000710.1:0-6430 GCA_031363335.1 Gammaproteobacteria bacterium | reverse complement strand
ACGCTGCTGAAAGCTGCGCTGCGACATGTTCTTGTAGACCTTCGCGCAACGTAGATCGGATTTCACGCGCACCACGTATACGGCGGCCTCTTTCCCGCTTTTCAGCGATCGAACGACTTCATCGATCACACCGTCTTCGATGAGGGACTGCAGCTCCTTCGGAATCTTCATGGCGACAGGTTAATCGAAACGGACGCGCGGACGCTGCCGGACATTCCGTCGCGCCGACTACTGTGGGAGGATCAGTGCCCGCGCGGGGTGATTCGGGAGAGCACCGTGGCGCACCATTCGAGCCAGGAACAGGCCGTCCGTTTTTTTACCGGGCGGCCGCACGTCGGCCTACCGCACGGACCATTGCGCGTGCTCGCGGCATGGCGCGGCGACGCAATCCGCGCGCGCGGCGACTATCGCTGCCACCTGAACCGAGCCGAACTGACGGAAATCGACGCCGGTCTCGCGCACGCGACTGCCACCGGAAAACCCACCATCGACCTCACCGCGCGCGATCTGCCGTTGCCGACGCTGACGCGACGTATTGCCGAATGGCGCGACGAGCTGCGCGAAGGGCTCGGCTTCGTCGTCATATCGGGCCTGCCGGTGCAGCGATGGTCACAGGACGAATCCGAACGGTTCTTCTGGGCGTTCGGCCAGCATCTGGGCATTCCGGGGCTGCAGAACCCGCAAGGCGACCTGCTCGGGCACGTCACCGATACCGGCGACGCCGCGACCGACCCGCTGGTGCGGCTTTACCGGACCGCCGGCAACATCAACTACCACTGCGACGGCGCCGACGTCGTCGGTCTCTTGTGTCTGAACGCGACACAGACGGGCGGCCTCAGCCGTATCGCAAGCTCCGTCACGGTATTCAACGAGTTGTGGCGCCGCAGCCCTGCCCTCGCGGCGCGCCTGTTCGAATCCGTCAGACTCGATCGGCGCAACGAAGAGAAGCCCGGGCAATCCGCATACGCATTGATTCAACCTTCGTGTTTCGACGGGCACACGCTGCGGACGTTCTATCACGCCGACTACTATCGTTCGGTGGCGCGCCACGTCGGTCCGCTGTCGGATGAAGAACTCGAACTGCTCGACGCGTTCGAATCCATTGCCGAGCGCACGGACATTCGTCTCGACATGGAGTTTGTGCCGGGCGATATCCAACTACTGTCGAATCACACGGTCGTGCACGCGCGCACGGCATACGCGGACGACGGCGAACGCAAGCGCCACCTGCTGCGACTCTGGCTGACGCTGTAGCCGCTCAAGAGTCTGTCAGTCGGTCCGCAAGACAGCGTTGCACGCTGGAATGCGCGGCTGCTCTACCAGACATACGTATGCCGATCGATCGCGCCCGCGCCGCACTGGGTCAGGTGTTCTTCCAGCGATGCTTTTACCTGTTCGTCGGCGTACTCGCGCTGATGACCGCGTGGGACGTTCGCGATGGTCGTTCGTCGTCGCATCCGTTTTGGCCGTGCCGGCGATGCTGCTCCAGATCCGCGGAGTCGTCGAAGGCGACGAATCGCGACTCGTCATCGCGTGGGGTCTCAACGCCGCGTTGTACGTGCCGGAGCAGCTGACCGGTGCCCTGTTTCTGGCGATCATGATCGCGCGGCTGGCGGGCGTGTATCCGCCGCGCCGGGCTCGCTAACAGATCCAGACACCCGCGCTATCGGTGCGGTAACCGAGGCATCGATACGTCGCGTCGACCAGCGACTGACCGCGCGGATTCAACAGAATGCCCGCGCCCATCCGGTTCATGGAATAGCCGAAGGCGAGTGCTTCGCTCGGATCGGCAAAGCCCATGCTACCGCCGGCACCCGCATGACCAAACGCGCCGGCACCGAGCAGACACGTTTCCATGTAGCCGGACGGCCGGTGGCGGTTGTCCATCGAGCGCATGAAGCCGAGGCCGAACCGCGTCGGCATCAGCAACGTCGCATCGACCTGCGTCGCAACCGAAACCTCGCGCATCCGCACGATGTGATCGCTCGACATCAGCCGCAAGCCGTTGTGCTCACCGCCATTGGCGAGCGGCGCGTACATGCCCGCCAGCGCACGCGCGTTCGCAATACCGCCGCCACCACCGATCTCCGCCGCGTAGGCCTGCGGCGAGTCGGCCTGGTGACCGCCCGAGTTCATCAGCGACAGGAATTGAATCGAGGTCGGATCTGAAATCAACGCCTGGGTGAACGGCATCGGCGGCCCGCTGCCGTCGGGAAACCAGGGAATCATCGGCGCGACGCGCGACCGGTGCACGTCGGGCAAGCCGATCCAGAAGTCGATGCCCAACGGTTCGGCAACCTCTTCGCGAAAAAAAGTGCCGAGCGAACGACCCGACACGCGCCGCACCAGTTCGCCGACGACCCAGCCGAACGTGATCATGTGATAGCCGTTACGTGTGCCGGGTTCCCAGAACGGCTTTTCGGCGGCGAGCCGTTCGACCATGTAGTTCCAATCGTAGTAACCGCCTTCTTTGACCGGATCGCGCAACGCCGGCAGGCCGACGGAGTGATTCAGCATCATTGCTACGGTCGCGTGCTCCTTGCCGTTCGTCGCGAATTCGGGCCAGTACTTGCCGACCGGCGCATGCAGGTCGAGTTCGCCGCGGTCGATCAGCATATGCGCGCAAAGGGCAGTCGCTGCTTTCGTGCAGGAGAACACCAGCGAAACAGTCTCGTCGGTCCATGGCGCCGCATTGTCGTCGGCCGCCACGCGTCCGCCCCAGAGATCGACCACGGTTTCGCCGCCGACGTTCACGCACACCGACGCACCCACCTCGTCGCGCTGCGCAAAATTCTCGATGAATGCGTCACCGACGCGCTCGAATTCCGGGGCGCAGCGTCCGGTCACACGGCCGCGGCCGACATCCACATCCATCAGCACTGGGTTACCTCCGTCTGGGGTATTTGTTCCGAGCGGCGTTACGGGAGCACCGCCGTCACTTGTATCTCGATCATCGCTGCCGGAAACAGCAGCGCGACCACCTGCACCGCGGTGGCCGCTGGCGGCGCGCAGCGCGCATAGCGTTTTGCACGCGTCGCACCGGCCGCACCAAACTGCTGCAGATCGGTCACGAAAATCATCTCGTTGACGACGTGCAGCAACGTTGCTCCGCTCTTCGCCAGCGTCGCTTCCATGATGTCGTAGACGCGTTCGACCTGAGCCGCCATATCACCGGGGCCGACGACGTTCAACGCTTCGTCAACCGCGACGATCCCGGCGAGATGCAGGACCTTGCCGGTTTGTACCATCGCCGCAAAACCGAGCTGCTTTTCCACCGGCTCGTTGTAGTGCTGCACCTGGCTGATGTGCGCCATGACTCCCCCCTTCCTCTCTTGTTGGACGAAACTGATGTTGGACGAAACTGAACCGCTACTTGATGAAGTCGGCCGACGGATGGGCGCGAGGAAACTTGCGCACCATCTCGAGATACCGGGCCAGCGCGCGATCCGATCGCGTCAGCGTGCCCGGCGAATATTTGATCGTATGCAGGATCGGCCGATCGTCGTCGGTCATCGTTTTGCCGAGCTTGAACAGGAAATCGTGCAGGAACTTGATCTGCTGTTCGCTTTCGGGCGAGCCGTCGCCTTTCTTCACGCATAAAACGAAGTAGTTCTGAGTAACGCCGGGCTGCGGCATGCCGAACGCCGTCATCACGGCGTACCACTGCCCGTTCAGCGTGCCGTGCAGATGAAAGATGCTGGTGCCGTAGATGCCGACGTTGTAGTTGATCTCGGGTCCGTTGCCCTTCTCCATCTTCCCCGAAAAGCTGTAACGCATCGAATGGTTCGTCCATTCGATCTGGTCGTACAGGTCGCTGTGATCGAACTCCAGCCGGTGCACGACTTTGATGTGTTGCCAATCCGGCGTATTCGCGCAAACCACCCACGGATCGACCGGCATCGTCGGTACGTCGTAGCGCACATCGATTGCGAGTTGGTCTTCCGGAACCGGGAACTCCGGAATGTCCCACCACGGCTGATCGCCGTTGAATGCCCAGATCAGCCCAAACTTTTCCACTGAGGGGAACTTGAACAGGCAGGCGTTCTTCGGCGCCGGATCGCCGATACCGGTGCGCAGACACGTGCCGTCCGCATCGAACTCCCAATGATGGAAAGCGCAGCGGATGTCGTTACCGATGACGGAGCCCACCGCAAGGTCCGCGCCGACGTGAGGGCAGAATGCGCTGAGCACCGATGCGCGGCGGTCTGCACCGCGGTACACGACCACGCGACCGTCGAGAAATGTCTTGCCGACGATCTGCCCGGCCGCCACTTCATACGAAGGGCAGATCGGGAACCAGGACTGAGTGAACAAGCCGCCGTCGCCTTCGGCCGGCACCTGCGCGGCGAAGCGGCGTTTACGAATCGGCTGTGCGGGTGACGCGGATGATTCGGCTGCGGTCATCGATCTGCTCCTGAGCGTCCGGGCGCCGAGAGCAGCGACCGAAACGGTTGGTCAACGCGCCAACACTATCCGGTGCCGTGGACGCGGCGCAACCACGGCGCCTGGGGCCGTTCCGGTAGACACACGTTCGAGCAGATTCGGTACTAACAGATTCACACAACCGCGGTATAGCCGGCTGTGAAGGATTCGGGGAAATTCGGCTGCACTCGCCATCGTTCTCAGTTCGCTCGGCCGAGCGTCGGGCGAACGTGCGTCCTCAGAGCGAGAGCAGCCGATACTGCTTCAGATTCCAACGAACGGCAGACCCCCGCCTAATGTGTCGGGGTGCGCCGACGTTGAATCAGTTGCTCCAGGTGAAACCGCCAGCCTTGACTTTCGTCTTGACCTTCATGCCGTGTCCTCCACGTCTTGTGATTGTCACGCTCGCGATCGGCCGTGGACCTGGTGTCTACGCACCCATCACGAACACCGCGACGCACTACCCGCCATCAGGGAGAGCCGGTTATCGCGCTGACTCCCCTCGATACCCGTCTTGATGCAGGTTGAGCGAGGAGTGTGTGTCCTTCCCCTCACAGCAGTTGTTCAAACTGTCGGTCCGACGAGTCGGATCGAAAACCAATTGCTTTGAGGCGCATTCATTCTTGCAGCATACTCTGCGTCGAATCAAGAACCTTCGCGCGTCCGCTCTGTCGTTCGAATACACAGGCAGACTTGCGCGCGTGCCGTCGAATCAACCGAACAGTCAGCAAACGCCATGGCGGTTTCGTTCGAAAACACACTGCGTTCTCTGAACCTCGATTCGAGACGCGCGGGAATGTTCTTCGTCGGCGGCAGCATCGTAATGCTTGCGGCGTGGACCGTGCTTGCATTCACCGTCGAGTTGCCGCTCTCCGTTGCCAGCGTCGACGGCCGCGTGGTTGCTGCGGCCGAGCCGATCGAAATGACGAGCCGCTCGCGCGAACCGGTCGTCGCAGTGCCGGTGCGCCTGGGTGATCGAGTCAACGCCGGCGACCTTCTGATTCAGTTCGATTCGGTTCCACTCGAACTCGATCTCGATCTGCTCCGACAGCGCGCGCAGAAATTCACCGACGAGCGTGAATCGCTGCGCCGCGAAATGAGTTCGTTGGACGCAACCGCAACCAATCAGGCGGAGGAACACGACCGCGCGATGGATCGACTGCGCGCCCGGCTCGGCGAAACGCTCGCGCGTATCCAGCACGCCGAAAACGCCGAACGGATGTACGTCGAACTCGCTTCCCAAAAGCAGATCGATAAGTTGACGCTCTCGGAGGCGCGCTCGAATCTGGAACAAGGTCGCAAAAGCCTCGAGGCGGAGCGCGCGGAGTTACTCGAGAAGGAAGCAGCAAAACAACGCACGCTCAACGAAATCGCGAGTAATCGCGCGCGGCTGGAAGGTAAGGAAGCGCAGTTCTCAGGCAGCATCGCGGAGCTGAATCCGCAGATCCGTCAACTCGAGCGTCGTATCGACGAGTCGCACTTGCGCGCACAGTTCGCGGGCCGCATCGGCGCCATCGCACAACTCAGCGTCGGACAGATCGTGGAACCCGGCACATGGCTGATGACGCTGGTGCCGGAGCGCGGCTATGAATTCCAATCGCACTTCGTGGCCGCCGAGGCCGCCGGACGCGTACGCGTGGATCAGCGCGCGCGCATCGAATTCTTCGCATTGCCGTGGACGCAATACGGCATGCTCGACGCGCGCGTGGTTCGTGTCGGCAGCGAGGAACGCGACGGACGCGTCGAAGTGGACCTCGAACTGGACAAGACGGCGGAGTTGTACGGCACCGTGTCGCACGGCCTCAAAGGACGCGCAACCGTGCTCGTCGAAGAAGTCACGCTGGCACGCAAGCTGATCAACATACTTGGCTCCCCTCGGGTCCTGCGATAGGGAGACATCATCTTGAATGCCGCGCGATGGACAGCGCAAACGTCTCGCCGGATTCCGGAAGTCGTTCAGACATCCGCGATGGACTGCGGCCCGGCGGCACTTGCCGCGCTGTTGAAC
>JANLUG010000677.1:0-7901 GCA_031363335.1 Gammaproteobacteria bacterium | reverse complement strand
GCCGCCGCGCTATCGCGGTCGCATCATCCTCACGCGCGATCCCGACGGCGACGAGCGATGCGTTGCGTGCAACCTGTGCGCGGTGGCGTGCCCGGTCGGTTGTATCTCGTTGCAGAAAGCCGAACGCCCCGAAGACGGCCGCTGGTATCCGGAGTTTTTCCGCATCAACTTTTCGCGCTGCATCTTCTGCGGCTTGTGCGAGGAAGCGTGCCCGACGACGGCGATTCAACTGACGCCGGACTTCGAGATGGGCGAATACAACCGCCAGAACCTCGTCTACGAAAAAGAACACCTGTTGATCTCGGGACCGGGCAAATACCCGGACTACAACTTCTATCGCGTCGCCGGCATGTCGATCACCGGCAAAGGTAAGGGCGATGCGCTGAACGAAGAACCCCCGGTCGACTACAAGAGTCTGCTGCCATGATCGAAGTCGGCTTCTATGTAGCCTCCGCCGTCGCATTGTTCTCGACGACGATGGTGGTCTCCAATACCAATCCGGTGCACGCGCTGCTGTATCTCGTGCTGTCGCTGCTCGCAATCGCGATGGTGTTCTTCACGCTCGGCGCGCCATTCGCCGGCGTGCTCGAAGTGATCATCTACGCCGGCGCCATCATGGTGTTGTTCGTATTCGTCGTGATGATGCTTAACCTCGGCCAACGCACTGTGGAGCAAGAGCGCCAGTGGTTGCGCGGCGGCATGTGGATCGGGCCCGTAGCATTGGCCGCGATCCTGCTCGCCGAACTGGTGGTGATGTTGTGGCCGCGCGACTCGCTCACTGCGGCGGGTCTGACGGTGATCGGGCCGAAAGCGGTCGGCGTCGCGCTGTATGGACCCTATCTGCTCGCGGTTGAACTCGCGTCGATGCTGCTGCTCGGCGGACTCGTCGCCGCCTATCACCTCGGCCGGCACGAGGACGTTTGAGCATGATGAATCCGATTCCAATGGAACACGGTCTGCTGCTCGCCGCCGCGTTGTTCTCGCTCGGCATGGTCGGCATGGTGATGCGCCGCAACGTGCTGTTCATGCTGATGTCCGCAGAAATCATGATGAACGCGACCGCGCTCGCCTTCGTCGTCGGCGGCGCGCGCTGGGCGGAGCCCGATGGTCAGGTGATGTTCGTACTCGTGCTGACGTTGCAGGCCGCCGAGGCATGCGTGGGGCTGGCGCTGGTCATTCAACTGTATCGCCGCTTCCGCACGCTCGATGTCGACGCGGCCACGACGATGAAAGGATGATGCGCGCGTGAATCTGATCTCGTTGATCTTCGTCTTCCCGCTCGTCGGCTTCGCGCTGCTCACGTACACGCGCGAACGCATGTCGGAGAACGTTGCCGCATTCGTCGGTGTCGGCAGCATCGGGCTGTCGGCGCTCGTAACGCTGCACGTCGGCTACGATTTCCTTTCGCATCCGCCGATCGGTGGCACGTATACCGACACGCTCTGGACCTGGATGCAGATCGGCACGTTCGCGCCGACATTCGCGGTGAAACTCGATGTGTTGTCGCTGACGATGCTCGGCGTCATCACCGGCGTCGGCTTCTTCATCCACTTGTTCGCGGCGTGGTACATGCGCGGCGACGACGGCTTCGCGCGTTTCTTCTCGTACATGAACCTGTTCGTCGCGAGCATGCTGTTCCTCGTGCTCGCCGACGATCTGCTGTTCCTGTATTTCGGTTGGGAAGGCGTCGGGCTGTGCAGCTATCTGCTGATCGGCTTCTGGTACAAAGACCCGGCGAACTGCGACGCCGCGCGTAAAGCGTTCATCGTCACGCGCATCGGCGACACGTCGATGATCATCGGCCTGTTCGTGCTGTATCGCGCATTCGGCACACTGAACATCGACGCGATTCTCACCATGGCACCGCAAGCGTGGAGCACCGGTTCGCCGCTGGCCACGCTCGCTTGCCTGCTGTTGCTCGGCGGCGCCGTCGGCAAATCGGCGCAGTTGCCGCTGCAGACGTGGTTGCCCGATGCAATGGCCGGCCCGACGCCCGTCTCCGCGCTGATCCATGCCGCCACGATGGTGACGGCCGGCGTTTATCTCATCGCGCGGATGCATCCGTTGTTCGAACTCTCGCCGTTTGCGCTGGAATGCGTCGGCGCAATCGGCGCCATCACGCTGTTGTTGGCCGGGTTCACCGCGCTGATGCAGACCGACATCAAGAAGATCCTGGCGTATTCGACGATGAGCCAGATCGGCTACATGTTCCTGGCCGAGGGTGTCGGCGCCTACGACAGCGCGATGTTCCACCTGATGACGCACGCCTTCTTCAAGGCGCTGCTGTTCTTGTCCGCGGGTTCGGTGATCCTCTCGATGCATCACGAGCAGGACATCTTCAAGATGGGCGGCCTGCGCACGCGGCTGCCGTTTACCTTCGCGAGCATGCTGATCGGCACGCTGGCGCTGACGGCTTTCCCGTTCACGTCCGGCTACTACTCGAAAGACGAGATCCTGCACGAGGCCTACCTGACCGGGCACCACGGCTTGTGGCTCGCCGGTCTGCTCGGCGCATTCCTGACCGCGCTGTACAGCTTCCGGTTGATCTTCGTCGTGTTCTTCGGTCCCAAACGCTGGCGTTCGGCAAACGCGGCCGAGCCGCATGCCGGACACGGACTGAGCCACCACATTCCATTGGTGGTGCTCGGTGTATTCGCGCTCGCCGGCGGACTGATTCAGCTGCCGTTGGCGCAGCTGTTGCCGGAGCCGGTTGCCGTTGCCGACGCCAGCGGCTTCATCGTGCATCTGCCGCTCGTCGCGTCACTGGCCGGAATCGCGCTGTCGTGGTTCCTGTTCCTGCAGGCGCCACAACTGCCCGCCGCATTGGCGACGAATCCGGCCACTGCATGGCTCGGCGCATTGTGGAAGAACGCGTGGGGATTCGACTGGCTCTACGACGTCCTGTTCGTACGCCCCTTCGTCTGGTTGTCTCGCATCATGCGCAACGACCCGGTCGACGGCGCCGTCAATCTGGTCCCGGCGACGTTGAACGGCCTCAGCGTCCTTGCCACCGCCACCCAGAACGGCAATCTGCGCTGGTACGCGGCCGTCGCAGGCGCGGGATTGTGTCTGCTGATCGGCATGGTCGCGTTCACATGAGCGGCTCGATATGACACTCGTCTGGTTGATCCTGATTCCCCTGATCGGCGGATTGTTGAGCTGGCGCAGCGATCGTTTCGCGCCGGCCGCACCGCGCTGGATCGCGCTCGTCACCATGCTGATCGCGCTCGCGCTGTCGCTGTGGATCTGGGCTACAAAGGATTTTTCGTTCACCGGCGCCGGTTTTTCATCCGCATCCGGCGCGCCGCACTGGACCATCGAATTCCGCGCTGCGTGGATCCCCGCGCTCGGCGCGAGCTTCCATCTCGGCCTCGACGGTCTGTCGATGCTGCTGATCGTGCTGACGAATCTGCTCGGCGTGATGGCCGTACTCGCGTCGTGGCGCGACATCGAGCGCGACGCCGGCTTCTTCCATCTCAACCTGCTGTGGAATCTCGGCGGAGTGGTCGGCGTATTCCTCGCGCTCGATCTGCTGCTGTTCTTCTTCCTGTGGGAAGTGATGCTGGTGCCGATGTACATGCTGATCGCGCTGTGGGGCAGCGACGCGCCTCACGGCAAGACGCGGACGTACGCGGCGACGAAATTCTTCATCTATACCCAGGCGTCCGGCTTGCTGATGCTGGTGTCGATCCTTGGGCTCGCGTACGTGCACTACGACGCAACGGGCATCGTCACGTTCGACTACCACGACCTGCTCGGCACGCCGATGTCGGCATCGTGCGAGCGGCTGCTGATGCTCGGTTTTTTCCTGGCCTTCGCCGTGAAGATGCCGATGGTGCCGATGCACGGCTGGCTGCCGGATGCGCACACCAATGCACCCGTTGGCGGTTCGGTCGATCTCGCCGGCATTCTGCTCAAGACCGCCGCGTACGGATTGCTTCGGTTCGGCATTCCGTTGTTCCCGCACGCATCGCTCGAGATTGCGCCGGTCGCGATGTGGCTCGGCGTGATCGGCGTGGCCTATGGCGCCGTGATTGCGTTCTCGCAGACCGACATCAAACGACTGGTCGCGTACACGAGCATCAGCCACATGGGCTTCGTCGTGATCGGTATCTACGCGGGCACCGAAGCTGCGTTGATCGGCGTGGTGATCCAGATGATCGCGCACGGTCTGTCGGCCGGTGCGTTGTTCATCCTGTGCGGTGAAATCCACGAACGCCTGCACACGCGCGATCTGCGCGAAATGGGCGGACTGTGGACACGCTTGCCGTACCTTCCGCCGTTCCTGCTGTTCTTCGCGCTCGCGTCGCTCGGCTTGCCCGGCCTCGGCAACTTCGTCGGCGAATTCCTGATCCTCACCGGCACGTTCGTCGTGGCGCCGTGGGTTGCGGTGGTCGCATCGAGCGGCCTGATCTTTGCCGTGGTCTATGCGCTGATCATGGTGCAGCGCGCACTGCAGGGACCCGTACACGGCGCAGTCGGCGATGCGGCGCTGAATTTCGCCGACCTGACGAAACGCGAACTCGCGATGATGTTCGCGCTCATCGCGTTGCTCGTCGGGCTCGGGCTGTATCCGCAACCGGTGATCGATGCCGCGCAGGCGTCGGTGCATGCGTTCGACTCGGTGTATTCATTGCAGGCTGCCGCTGCGGCGGCAACGGGAGCCGCGCCGTGAACGAACAGGTAATGGCGCTGCTGCCCCTCCTCGTCACGACCGCCACGGTCGTCGTGTCGATGTTCGTGATTGCAGTGCGACGCAGCCACCGGCTGACCGGCGGCGTCACGATCGCGGGCATTGCGCTCGCGCTGCTGAGCGTCCTGCTCGGCTGGAACGCGACCGAATCGCACGCGATCGCCGTCACCGGTCTGATGCTGATCGACGGCACCGCGCAATTCGCGATGGTGTTGATCCTGGTCACGACGCTCGGCGTGTTGACGTTGTGCCCCGCGTACTTCAACGGCTACCGCGGCCATCGCGAAGAGCTGTATCTGCTGCTCGGCGTCGGCACGCTCGGCGCACTCACGCTCGCCTGCGCGAGTCATGCCGCAACGCTGCTGCTCGGGCTCGAGTTGCTCAGCCTGCCGATGGTCGGCGCGGTCGCTTATGCAATCGACCGGCCGCGATCGATCGAGGGCGGCGTGAAGTATCTGATCCTGTCGGCCGGCGCCTCGGCGACGTTGTTGTTCGGCATCGCGCTGATCTACGCGGAAACAGGCGCGCTCGATATCGCTTCGCTCGCGGGCGCAATCGGCGGCGCCGGACTCGGTTCGCCGCTCGTCACCGTCGGCGCCGCGATGCTGCTCGCCGGGCTCGCCTTCAAACTGTCGTTCGTGCCGTTCCACCAGTGGACGCCCGATGTGTACGAAGCCGCGCCGTTGCCGATCACCGCGTATCTATCCACCGTCGTGAAGCTCGGTGCGTTCATCGTCGCGCTGCGCTTGCTGCATGCCGGCGTCGGCAGCGCATCACCGCTGATCGTCAGCGCGATCGTCGTGCTGGCCATGGCGTCGATGCTTGTCGGCAGCGTGCTGGCGTTGCGCCAAACCAATCTGAAGCGTCTGCTCGCCTACTCGTCGATCGCGAACTTCGGCTACCTCGCCGTGGTGCTGGCGCTGCCCGGTGTCGAAGCCGTGCGCGCGGCCGGCGTGTTCCTGGTCTCGTATCTCGTTACGTCACTCGGCGTCTTCGGCGTGATGACGCTGGTGTCGAGCCCGATGGGCCGGCACGATCATGAAGACATCGACGAATACCGCAGCCTGTTCTGGCACCGGCCTTTTCTCGCCGCGATTCTGATCGCTATGTTGTTGTCGCTCGCGGGCATACCGCTGACCGCCGGTTTCATCGGCAAGCTCGCCGTGATCGGCGTCGGCGTAAAAGCTGCACAGTGGTGGCTCGTTGGCGGCGTGGTCGTGGCGAGTGCGATCGGCATCTACTACTACCTGCGTGTCATCAACGCGGTGTTGACGAATGTCGAACCGGGAACGGAACGCGTCGCCGTCACGTTGACGTGGGTCTACAAAGCGAGCGCCGCGATGCTGCTGCTCGCCACGCTCGCGATGGTATGGCTCGGCGTCTATCCGCAACCGCTATTCGTATTCGGCCGGTATCTGGCATTCCCGTAGCGGGCTCCGGCGCGGATCGTCTGCGAATCAAATGTGACGTCACGATCACGCCCCCGAGCGGGCTCGTGCTACCGTTCAACCAAGTCAGACTTCATCGGAGAACATTCACGTGGCCCGAGGCCGACTGCTAGCAAAGAAATCCGTCGCGCAGATTCAGGACGAGTTCACCAACAGTGATCTGAAGCGCACGCTCGGGCCGTTCAACCTCGTCAGCCTCGGCATCGGCGCCATCATCGGCGCCGGTATCTTCGTGATGACTGGAAACGCCGCTGCGAATTTCGCAGGCCCCGCGGTGGTGCTGTCGTTCGTGATCGCGGGCCTCGCCTGCACCTTCGCGGGGCTGTGCTATGCGGAACTCGCCTCGACCATGCCGGTATCCGGCTCGGCTTACTCGTATGCGTACGTCACTCTCGGCGAAGTGTTCGCGTGGGTGATGGGGTGGCTGCTGCTGCTCGAATACGGCATCGCTGCATCGACCGTTGCGGCCGGCTGGACCGGCTACGTCGTGAGTCTGCTGCACGATTTCGGGGTCATCGTTCCAGAAGCGATCTCCCGATCGACGTGGCAATACCAGGACGGCGTTCTGCAGAGCACCAGCGGCTTCAACCTGATCGGTGCGCTCGGCATCCTCGCAGTCACGAGCCTGCTGGTGCTCGGCGTGCGCGAGTCCGCGCAAGTGAACAACGTGATCGTCGCGATCAAGGTAACGGTGCTGATCGCCTTCATCATCATCGGTGCGACGTACATGAACCCGGAAAACTGGTCGCCGTTCGTACCGGAAAACGAAGGCGGCTTCCGCTACGGCTGGCAAGGCGTGTTCCGCGCGGCCTCAATCATCTTCTTCGCGTACGTCGGCTTCGAAGCGGTGTCCACCGCGGCCGGTGAGTCGCACAACCCGCAGAAGGACGTCCCGATCGGCATCCTCGGCTCGCTCGCGTTCTGCACGCTGATCTACATGCTGGTGTCGATGGTGATGACCGGCGTGGTGCCGTTCGGCTCGCTCGGCGTGCCGGATCCGATTGCCGTTGCGGTAGACAGGATGAACCCGACGTGGGCGCTGATTCCGTGGTCCGGCAGCGAAACCGGCACGCTGAATCTGTTCTCACTGATCATCAAGATCGGCGCCTTCACCGGTCTGTCGTCGGTGATGCTGGTGCTGTGCTACGCGCAGACGCGCGTCTTCTATCAGATGGCGAAGGACGGCCTCATCTGGCGCGTATTCGGCGAGGTCAACGTACGGTTTCACACGCCCGCGGCCGGCACCGTGGTGCTCGGTGTGATCATCGCAATCGCCGCGTCGCTGCTGCCGCTCGGTGTGCTCGGCGACCTCGTCAGCCTCGGCACCGCGCTCGCCTTCGCAATCGTCTGCGGCAGCGTGATGTATCTGCGCCGGAACAACCCGACGATGAAGCGCCCGTTCCAGGTGCCGTTCTATCCCTACACGCCAATCCTCGGCATCTTCTTCTGCGTCGTGTTGATGATGGGTCCGATCCTGCTCGACATCTTCAGCAAGGCGTTCGGCTACGACCTGCTCGGCGCGATGATCGGCAACCCCGGCAAGATCGAGCAGGACGGAATCGCGCTCGGCATCCTCAGCACCTACGCCCTGGTCGGCGTGTTGATCTACCTCCTCTACGGCTACCGACACTCGAAACTCGGCATCGCTGCTTCTAACCGGTCGTAGCAAACAGGGCAGTTCGACTTCGATCGGGGTGGTTCGACTTCGATCGGAGGCGCGGGGGGGCGGGGGGGGGGGGGGGGCGCGCCCCAAGCCAGCC
>JANLUG010000657.1:0-6704 GCA_031363335.1 Gammaproteobacteria bacterium | reverse complement strand
CCTAGCTCGAAGGCGCCGTGGCCGAGGATGACGTACGCAGTGCGCTCGAGTTTCGGATCCAGGTCGGGCCGGGTACGGATCAGATGGTCCGCGAGATCCATCGCCTGTTGGTACTGCGCCAGCGAGAACAACGTATCTGCGGCCGCCGTTTCGACCGGCGCTGCGCGCGGATCGTCCGGAAACAGCATCGCGAACTCGATTTGTGCATCGATCTTCACGCGTTGCCACAGCTCGCGATCGTCCGGTCCCAATCCCTTCAGGACCTCGTCCAAACCGAGGATCGCCGCGTAACCCGCCTCGTTGGCGCGTTCGTACGTCGGATGCTCGTGAACGACGCGCTGATACGCAGCGACTGCGCGCGCCGGCTCGCCTGCCTCTGTGTAGACCTCGCCAAGCAGGAACAGATTGTCGGCCACGCCGGGATCTGTAGGGAATGTCGCAACGAGCTGTTCGTAGTAGTCGGCCGCCTTCAGATAGCCCGCGACCGCGCGACTCTTCTGCGCCTCGCTGTGCGAGAGCTTCGACAGCTCGCCGAGATATTCCTTGAGAGTGGGAAGATAGTCCGCGCGCTCGGCGTCGCTGTACATCGTCCAGAAGTCGCTGTGCACGCCATAACGCGTTACGAAGTCCTCTTTGCGTGAGCGGACTTCGCTCGGGAAGTCGGCCGCGATCAACGTATCGATCACGCGCTTGTTGAATACCGGCGCGCGGCGATCGAGGCTGTTGTTGACGATGAACGTCTCGAGTGTCGCGACGCTGTCGAGGTAACGTTCCTTCGCCTTCAGATCGTCGGCCAGACGTTCGTAGACGCGGTGCTGCCAGACCGGTTTGTCGAGTTGATCCATATGACCGGCGAGCGTCTTCGGCCCGTCGAGATACGAGACGGCCAGCACGATCACGCGCAGCACGTCGTCCAGCAGTTCTTGAGCGCCGCGATCGGGCTCCGCATCGTCGGGGACGATCGAATTCACCACGACGAAGAAGCTGTCGAGGCTGAGATCGAGCTCGGTCTGTTTGAACCGGCACCAGCCAAGCATGTAGTTGGCGTTCTGCCAGTAACTCGTGGACGCGCCATGCTCGACGACGAATGAATAGTCGTCGGCCGCAGTCGCGTATTGCTCCGCCGAGAACGCCATTTCAGCGCGACGGAACCGCGACTCGACTGCGTACGCGCTGTCGGGGTACTCCGTGATCAGACGATCCAGATACTTCTTCGCACTGACGTTGTCGCCAACGACGTCGTACGCGCGCGCCAGCTGATAGACGATCTGGTCCACGTCCTGGCCGTTCGGTTGCTTCAGCAGATCTTCATAGAGCGCAATGGCGGCCTGATAAGGCGTTGCTTCGCCGGCCGCGTCGCGGTCTTCACCGACTTGCATCTCGAGGTCGGCAAGACGCTTGCCGACCGCCTGGTTTTCTTGCGCATCCGGAACCGAGCCGTAAACGCGCTGATACGCGGCGATCACGTCGTCACGACTCGGCGGCGGCACACGCACTTCGGGCAGTTCGAGGCTCGGCAGCTTCTTCACGACGTCGGCAACGGCGGGGCCACGCACTTCGAGCGGGCCGCCATTGCCGCCACCGAACATATGACAACCGCCGAGCAGTGCGGCGACGGCGATTAGGGCGAGCGCGCGCTTCACTCGGCACCCCCGCTCTGCTGGTCCATCGCAAGCTGGTCGGTTGCGCGCGCAATGGCGATACGCGTAACGAGCAGCTGGCGTTCCACTTGCGCGATTTCACGGTGAATACCGGAGCGGATCTGATTGCCCAGACGCGTCTCGCGGTCATTGATCGCAACGGCGACTTCCCGCGTGATTGCGTCGGCGCGCGTCTGGAACGCAAAGAAGTCGGTTTGAACACCTGCAGCAAGCGCACCTTCGGCCTGGGCAACTCTGACGAGTTTCGCGTCGATCTCCGCTAACAGTTCGCCGGTCTGCGTGGCTTCGTTCTCTGCGGCGCGCAGTCGCGTCATGCGATCTTCGACGAGATTCCAGAATGAGATCCCTTCCAGATAGTCGATCCGCTGGAGCAGTTTCGCGCGCGTCGCGTCATCGGGCGTCTGCATCAACAGCGCGCGCTTGGCGCTCAATCTGTTCAGCAACTTCGCTTCGTCTGCGTTCGCTAGCGCGAGCATCCACTCGGAGGTTCGCTCCGGTGTGGCCATAGTCAACGCATCGATGCGCGCATGCATATCTGTCAGCGTCTGAGCGACGTGCTCGCGGCGGTCGCGCAGACCGCGCGTGTCGATCAGTTCGCGCGCGGCCGCAGCTCGGCGTCGCTGTTCCACGCCGAGCGCGTCGAATGTCGCGAGTTCGTCGGGAAGCGCGGTCAACCAATCCGACATTGCATGCAACTCGCGCCATTGCAGCAGGAGCTCCTGGACGTCTTCCGTTGCAAGCCACTCGAGCCAGTCGGTGTGGCCGAGCGTTTGCCGCCACTCGTTCATCACCTTGTCCGTCGTGTCGTCGCCATCGGGTTGTGCGAATACCTGCAGCAGACCACCGACCCAGACCGGATCTTCGGCGCGCGCGGCAACGGTCTGCAGCTCGGAAAGGCGCCCTTCGAAGTTCGTTTCGGCGGCGCGATAGTTGGTCAGCGCGAGTTCGCGCGAAGACATGTGCTCCAGGCTCATCGGGAAGCCGAGTTGCGCGGTGGCGCTGCTCTCAGACCAGTAGGCGTCCTTCTTCAGCGACAGCCAGATGCGGGCGGCGAGTTCGTAGTCGCCGTTGTCCATCGCGAGACCGCCGTACGACGTCATCGCCAGGTCCCGATAGCGTCCTTCCGCAGGCATTGCGCCGATGACGGACTCGGCGGATGCAGGCTCCGTGCGTTGCCGTTTCACCACCGACAACGCAACTAAGGCGCGCTGTTTGAGGTCGAGCGCGTCGGTTTCGTAGACATCCATTGCACCAAGTGTCGCGAACACCTGTTCGGCCTGTTCGAGCTGGCCCGCGGAGCGCTCGGCAACGCCGAGGTTGAACAATGCATAAGCGCGGAATGCCTGTTTTGGATCGATCCGCTCGATCGCCGTCTGCGCAGCCGCGAAATCACCATGTTGGGTCGCCACTTCCGCGCGCATGAATTCGACTTCGGGATGGATCCGCTCGTGACCGAGCCAGCTCTTGCCGAGGTCGATGTTGACGAGGTTGCGTTCTACGCCGGCCCAGTCCTGGCGGCGGAAGTCTTCGCGCGCGAGGTGGAACGACAGCCGCATCTTGTCGAGCGGCGTCAGTTCACCGTCGCCGACTGACGCAAAGGTCTCTTCGGCCATTGCGAACATGCCGTCCGCAAAAGCAAAACTGCCCTTGGCCAACTGCAATCGAACCGGGTCTTCGCCGACCACACCGCGGCGTTCTACGATCAGTGCGTCGAGCAACGCCTGCTGGTAGTCGTCCTGGTAGTAGTCATAGAGCACGGTGCCGTAGTACAGATCCGGCAACGGGGTCACCGGCTGCACCGTGAGCAGACAGCTCAAGATCCAGTCGCACAGAAATTCCTTCATGCACCATCCTTGCTGCTATGCCGGCTTACGGTGAAACCGTCGCTACGAACTCGGGCTGATACTTAGCTGTCGAGTCGGAGATCTTCAGTTCCACGTAGCTGGGCTCGAATGATTTCTCGAAGGTCACCGTCGTTGCGCGGCGGTAGTCGCGGCCTTCCGGACCTTTGCCCGTGAAGAACGCGGTCAACTGGTTTTCGCCTTGTTTGACGTTGCCGACAAAGAGGCGTTGCACACCGCCGCGGAACAACGCGTCGGCCTGCTTCTCCGTGTATAGATAGTGCGTAACGTCTTTGCCGTTGAGTTTCAGCGTCACCGAATCGAGCGCGAAGAACTCACCGACATCCATCGACAGAAACACCGCCACCTGCGAACTGGCCGGGTACAGCAGATCTTCTTCGAGTACGACGAGGTCGCGCTTCAACTTGACGAGATCGCGCTTGATGCCTTCCATCTGGCTGCCGAGCGCGGCGGGGTTTCCAGCCGCTTCGACCGCCTCGGTCGCACTTGCGTCCGCGGGCGCCGTCTCGTCGACCGGGGCGTCCATCAACGCATCGAGTGCGTCACCGGCAAATGCGGCGCTGCTGATGCTCAACGAAATGAGCAGCGCGCCGAAGGTCAATGCGATCCGTTGCATCTGGTGAGTCCTCTGCCGGGTCCGAGATTTACTTGTTGATCAGTTTTTTGACCACTTCCAGGTACTTCGCTTCGTCACCTGGTTTGTAGCCGCGATGCACGTAGCGCACGATGCCGTCCCGATCGACGACGACACTGCTCGGCATCGATTCGAGATCGTAGAGTTCGCTGACTTTCTGGCCTTCATCGACGAGCACCGGGAACGACACACCGGCTTTGGTCGCGACTTCTCTGGCCGGACCCGCTTTGCCTTCGACGTTCACGCCGAGCACGGTGAAGCCGGCGTCTTTGTAACGTTCGTCGATGCGCTCGAGCAGCGGCATCTCCTGGCGGCACGGACCGCACCAGCTGGCCCAGAAGTTGATCAACACGACTTGGCCGCGGTATTCCTTCAGGCGGGTGTTCGTCCCGTCGAGGCTCTTCAGCGTGAAGTCAGGCGCGACGTCCGAGACGGCGACGGCCTGGCACAGCGCGGGCACGCAGACACACGCGGCCGCAATGATCTTTGCGAGTCTCATGGCATTACCTTCCTTTGTTTTCCACACCTCGACACGGCAACTCCACGACGCTTGGCTATCCGCTTGCTACCGCTGTCAATGGGCAACTTACGCGATCGATCATGTCGTCGAAAGTCCCTGCACCGCCGACTGCTTCAACTGGTGAGGCGCCCGAACTCCGTTTCAGTCGAGCTTTCGAACTACCGACATGGATCGCCAATGGGCGCTTCGCGCCCGCCTGCGCACCGATCCTTGGTGACGCAATGACCCGACCGGGATCCGTTCCGGTCACGCCAATCTGAAATCGTCGAGACACATCGCGTGCGGAGAAAAGAAGGACCGGGAATCGCCGACTGCTCGTACGAATTGGGTGAGGTGTGGAACACCCAACGGCATACGACAGCGATTCCCAGTCCTTGGACCGTTGCAGAGTCTCTTCATTCGGTTGGATGCAGTCCCGCATCGTTTCGTCCAGCGTGCACCGCGTGCATCTTCGGAAAGCGAACGTTAGTCGAGCGGGCCATGCGTTAATGCGGTCGCGTTCACAAATCGCCGGGCGCCACGCCGCCCCCGGAGGCGAGATGAGAGCGGCCGCAACGATCAACTGGCGACGGTTTCGAAATCTGCGCGGCTGCAATAGACTCCCGAGCGAAGGGCCGTGGGGGCACGTACGATGAAACTCGAATATCCGCTGATCCGTTATCTCGGTCCGGCCATAGAGCCCGCGTTCGAAGCCGGCGCGCGCGACGACTGGCGCCTGCTGGTGAGTCCGCGGCTGCGACGCATGTGGCCGGAGATTCCG
Source organism: Gammaproteobacteria bacterium (assembly GCA_031363335.1). Lineage (GTDB taxonomy): Bacteria > Pseudomonadota > Gammaproteobacteria > Pseudomonadales > Azotimanducaceae > DATJGR01. Next base: position 1,267 of record JANLUG010000657.1, on the reverse strand, counting down.
CTCGAAGTCCGCTGCGCGATGGTCGAGAGCTTCCAGAAGCTCTATGGCGCCGAATCCACGGCCGCGATGACCTGAGCGCGACGGCCTACGAAGCCGTCGCTTCTGTCGATATTCTCAAGCCGTCTTTGGTGCATCGGGGCTAGCCGGTAGACTCGCTGCACTTTTCGGTTCTTAAGAAGCTCCATGTCTATCCACAACGGCTTTATCGATACCGTCGGCGACACGCCGTTGATCCGACTCGCGGGTCTGTCCGAGGAGACCGGCTGCGAGATTCTCGGCAAAGCGGAATTCCTGAACCCGGGCGGGTCCGTCAAAGACCGCGCGGCGCTATGGATGATCCGGGCGGCCGAGGCCGACGGCTCGCTGCAACCGGGCGGCACCGTCGTCGAGGGCACCGCCGGCAACACCGGCATCGGCATCGCGCACATCTGCAACGTCCGCCGCTACGGCTGCGTCATCTACATGCCGGACAACCAGTCCCAGGAAAAAGTCGACATCTTGCGCACGCTCGGCGCCGAGGTGCGCGTCGTGAAGACCGTGCCGTACAAAGACCCGATGAACTATCAGAAACAGGCCGGCCGCTATGCCGCTGAACTAGCGGGCGCGGTCTGGGCCAACCAATTCGACAATGTCGCGAATCGGCTCTCGCACTACGAATCCACTGCGCCCGAGATCTGGGAGCAGACCGGCGGTCGCGTCGACGCGTTCACGTGCGCGGTCGGCACCGGCGGCACGCTCGCTGGCGTCAGTCGCTTCATGAAGGAACGCAATCCGAAGGTGAGGATCGTGCTCGCCGATCCGCCGGGCAGCGCATTGCATAGCTATGTGAAGACGGGCGACCCGGTGATGAGCGCAGGCCCGTCGATCACAGAAGGCATTGGAAATAGTCGTGTCACCGACAACCTCGCCGGAACGCAGATCGACGACGCCGTTCAGATCAGCGATCAGCAGACGGTCACGATGGTGTATCGCCTGTTGCGCGAGGAAGGCTGGTTCTTCGGGTCTTCGACCGGCCTCAATGTCTCTGCCGCCGTGCAGGTCGCGCGCGACCTCGGTCCCGGACACACGGTGGTGACCGTGTTGTGCGACGGCGGCGGCAAATACCAGTCGCGCCTGTTCAATCGCAGCTGGCTCGCCGAGCGCGGCCTCAACCCGGACCTCTAGACGTCTGTCGGTGCCGGACGGCCCTGTTATGATCCGGGCCATGTGCGATCTGTTTGGACGCTTACGCCGCAGGATTCGCGAAGTCGCCGGCACGTTTCTGCGC
>JANLUG010000625.1:0-2596 GCA_031363335.1 Gammaproteobacteria bacterium | reverse complement strand
TCGAACGCGAGCGCGCCCGCTTCATGCTCGACATCATGAAAGACCTCGCCGCTCCGATGAACTCGTTGGCAGGCAATCCCGAGGCGCTGCGCAAGGCGTGGGACACCCGCGGCGACAGTCTGAGGAAGGGGCTGCGCAACTATGTCGACGACCTGCGCAACAACCACGGTTATCCCGCGGTCGCGGATCGCAACGCATTCAAGGTCGGCGTGGATGTCTGCGCGAGTTCCGGCTCGGTGGTTTTCTGCAACGAACTGCTCGAGGTGATCCAGTACACGCCGAAGACGCCGGACGTTCATGCGATTCCGCTCGTCTACGTATTCAGCCAGGTCAACCGCTTCTATCTCGGCGATCTGACACCGGACCGCAGCCTGTTCCAGAAACTGCTCGACGCCGGCATCCAGGTATTCGCCGTCAGCTGGCGTAATCCGACGGAGAAGCAGCGCAACTGGGGGCTCGATACGTACGCGGAGGGCGTCATCCAGGCGGTGGCGGTCGCACGCGAAGTCAGCGGCCAGCCGAAAGTGAATCTGATCGGTGTCTGCGCCGGTGGACTTACTACCGCGGTCGCGGCGGGCGTGCTCGCGGCGCGCGGCGACGATTGGCTCGTCTCGCTCGCGCTGTTCATCAACATCCTCGACAACCGTCCGCTCGATTCGGACTTCGGCCTGTTCGTCAGCGAACGCTCCGTCACTTTGCAGAAAGCACGCGTCAACAGCGAAGGCATCTTCGACGAAAAGAACGTGTTCGAGATGTTCGCGTGGCTGCGTCCCGAAGAGAACGTGATGACGTTCTTCCGCAGCAACTACCTGCTCGGTGAAGACCCGCCGTCGCACCCGCTGCTGTTCTGGTCGATGGACTACACGCGCCTGCCCGCCGGCCTCTACGCCGACATTCTCGATCTGTCGTACGCCAACAAACTCGCGAAGGGAGAACAACGCGCGCTTGGCAACCGGATCAATCTGAAGAACGTGCTATGCGACGTTTATCTGATGGCCGGCAGCACCGACCACATCACGCCGTGGAAAGCCGCCTACCGCTCCACGCAACTGTTCGGCGGCAACATCAAGTTCGTGCTGACGAACCAGAACCATACGCAGACGATCAGCGCACGCGGCGACAACAAACATCTGAAGTACTGGATGGCGAACGAACTACCTGAGAACGCGGACGACTGGCTGCCGCTTGCGTCCGAGACGAAGGGCGACTGGCGTGACCATTGGTTCGCCTGGCTCGCGGCGCATTCGGGCGATCGTGTACAGGCGCCGAGCCTGCTCGGTTCTAACAAACATCCGTCGCTCTACCCTGCACCGGGACGCTACGTCGTCGAGCGTTGAATTGCCGGCGATCGATCAGGGTTCGATCTGAACCTTGATCGAACCCGACTTCTTGTCGCCGGCCGCTTCGAACGCGTGCGCCACTTCGTCGAGCTTGAATCGATGCGTGACGAGTTCCGGTAACCGTGACCGATATTTCGATAACAGCATCGTCGCATACGCGAAATCGCCGATGCGCGAATCGCGCGCATAACAATACGATCCGACGAGCGTCAGTTCGCGGTCCGCGAACGGCAAGCCGGGAATGCGCGGCGACCCTTCGAATACTCCCAACATCGCAATCGTGCCGCCGCGCGCGACAACGCTCACTGCCTCCGTCAGTGCATCGGATTTCCCGCCGACGGTTTCGATGACGACATCCATCGACTCGGGACCAACGGCTTCGATCATCTGTTCGATCGTGCCGAACACGCCCGTGGCGCCCAACGATTCCGCAAGCGCGCGTTGATGGGGATAGCGCGCCGTTACGAAGACCTCGCGCGCGCCGGACTCCCGCGCCGCCAGCACTGACAATAGTCCAATGCTGCCGGCGCCGAGCACGGCCACGCGATCGCCCAGCGCGATACGCGCGCGCCGCGCGCCGCGCACGCAGACCGCCATCGGTTCGGCCAGCGCGGCGACATTCACATTCAGATCGGCAGGCAAGACATGCAGACAGTCCGCCGGCACGCTCAGGTATTCCGCCATGCCGCCGCGCGCGGTCACGCCGAACAATCGATGCTGTGCGCAACGATTGCGATGGCCGGTGCTGCATTGATGGCATTTTCCACACGACGTGAGCGGTTCGAGCGCGACATTCGTTCCGTTTGCGAGGGTCACGCCTTCGCCGACGGCATCGATCACGCCGGCCACTTCGTGGCCGGGCTGCAGTCCGGTGACCTCCCCCAACATGCCGCCGAAGATGTGCAGGTCGCTGCCGCAGATGCCCACTGCGGTGACGCCGATGCGCACCCAACCGGCGGCAGGCTCGGGAACTTTGCGGTCGACGATGTTCAGTTGTCCGCGACCGGAATACACCGCTGCCTTCATCGTCGTCTCCACCCAAAAAAAGCGATGGTAGTCTCGGCCAACACGACGGTACAGCGGATGACTGCATCGGATGATGCGCGTACAGTCAACGACAAGCAGAGGGGGAAGCCATGGGCACGTACATCATGTTCAGTAATCTGACGGACGAGGGGCGCAAGACACTCAAAGAACGTCCCGAGCGTCTCGGTGAAGTCAACAAAGAAGTGGAGTCGATGGGCGCGCGTGTCACG
>JANLUG010000592.1:0-4762 GCA_031363335.1 Gammaproteobacteria bacterium | reverse complement strand
CGGTGGTTCCGGAGGTGTACATCATGATGGCCGGATCATTGATGCGAACCCGAGCACGCAGCGTGTCGATCGGGGCATCCGCATTCGACAGGCCGTCGAATGCAGCGGCATTCGTGAATCCGGGGATCGACCCCGATCCGGATCCCAACATCACGAGATGCCGCAGTTCAGGCGCGGCTTGCATTTGTAGGGGTCCGGAGCCTGCGTCACACAGTTCGGGGAACGCGCTGTGCAGCAACGCGCCGAAATCGGTGTAATCGTCGATCGCGTTGGTAGTGACGATCACTTTGAGGTCTGCGTCGTGAACGACGTAAGCCAACTCCGGCGGTTGGTAACGCGCGTTGATGAGCACGGAAACCGCACCCAGCAACGCGGTGCCATAGACGAACTCCATGTACTCGATGCAGTTCGGCATCAGCACGCCGACGTGATCGCCTGACCGTACTCCGAGAGCATAGAGTCCGCGCGCCCGGCGATACGCGGCCTCGACCATTTCTGCGAAGGTGATTCGTCGATCGGGAAATATCAGCGTGGGCCGGTTGGGGTAACGATCGGCGGCCGTGAGCAGCTTGTCGCAGACGGTGGTGGCTTCGATGCGCAGCCGCGTTAGATCGTCATACATGATACTAGGCGGCCTTACGGGGTCGTTGGGCAGTCGAGCGTAACACCGGCGCTGCGCAACCGCACAACGAGCGTATCGCCGAACGCCGTGGCCGGCGTCAGGAATCCTGCACGACCTGCGCCGCCGGGCAGTTGGTCGAGCTGCGTTGCGAGCGCCAGTGCGCTCTCACATACGAACGTCACGGTTGCACGGTTTCCCGGGTCACCTTTGCCGGCCACCAACGCCCACGCCTTGGTGCCGTCGTCAGCGGTACCGACGAGGCGGCACTCGTAGAAGCCGTTGTCCATCGTTTCTTCCGACGGTCCGTCGCCGGGCGGGGGTGCGATCGTTTCGACGAACCGGCCGACGCCCGGTAAGCGCATCATCGATTGGAAGAAGCCCATGCCGAATGCGGCGAACGCGGCGCCCGCATAGCCGGCCGCAGTGCCGAGGTCCCAGAATTCCTGATAGCGGAAGTTATCGCCGTATGGCTGTTGTCGCTGGCTCGACAACGCATGACTACGACGCACGACGCGCGTGTTGATCGGCGCCATGAAGAACGGTGCGACCCAGCGGCCCAGGTCCGGATCGAACAGCGGTGCGGTCGGATCGCGATTGAGAAGCGCTTCGTCGGAGCGCCGGTGTTCGTCCGGGTTGAGCAGCAGCGGATCGTCGAAGACGTTGCGATCTGCCGACGCCATCATGTTCGTCATCGACGCGATGGTGCCGCCGTTGATGCCGCCCTTCGCGCGCTGGAACGCGCGCACGTTACGCGTCGATTTCCCCTGGCTGCGGAAATGCTCCACCAGCAGGTGCGCGCCGAGATCCGACGGCACCGAGTCGAAACCGCAGAACGGCACGATCTTCGCGCCGCTTCCGATCGCCCTCTGCTCGTAGCGATCGATCATGCGGCGCACCCACGGCGTTTCGCCGGTGATGTCGACGTAATGCACGCCGCGCGTCGCGCAGCTGCGCACCAGCGCTTCGCCGTAACGCGCGAACGGGCCGGCTGTCGTGAGCACCACGCGCGCCTTCGCCACCATCGCATCGATCGCGCCGTCGTCGTCGGCGTCGGCCACCAGTACGTCCGGTGTCGTGCGAAGGTGTGAGCGCAGGTCTGCGAGTTTTGTTGCGTTGCGTCCTGCGATCGCCCAGCGCAATTGACGGCCTACACGGTCGTCGAAATATTCGGCCGCTTGCGCCCCGGTGAAACCGGTGGCGCCGTACAGCACGACGTCGTACACGGCTGAGGCGTTCACGAGGCGCCGCGCGCGATGGCGGCTTGATACAACGGCATTACCGTTGGCAGCAGCGATTGGATCGTTTGCACCCGGTTCGCTTCGGCCGGGTGAGTGCTGAGGAATTCCGGCGGCGCGTTGCCGGCGTTGGCTTGCATCATCTTTTTCCACAACGTAATTCCAGCGCGCGGGTCATATGCCGCGCGGGCAGCGAGTTCGAGCCCGATGAGATCCGCTTCGCTCTCGTCGGTGCGGCTGAATTTCGTTGCGATGAGCGTCTGATAGCCCTGCGCGGCCAGGTCGGCGCCGGCGCCGCCGACACCGAGTACCGCAGCGCCGACGCCGAGTCCGGTTTGCGCGGCGATCTGTTGTGATGCCTGTTCGCGCGAGTGTTCGCGCAACGCATGCGCAATTTCGTGACCCATCACGATTGCGATCTCGTCGTCCGTGAGATCGAGCTGCGTGATCAATCCCGAATAAAACATGATGCGGCCTCCCGGCATGCAGAACGCGTTCAGCTCCTTGCTCTTGATGACGTTGACCTGCCACGGCCAGCTCGGGGCGTCGGCGCGGAACACCTTCGTCTGCGGTTCGATGCGCGCGGCAATGGCGCGGACCCGCTTCGTCATCGCCGGGTCGGGATTCAGATCGCCCTTGGCGGCCGCGTCGTTCGAGAGCTTGGTATAGGTTTGCGCCGCCATTTGATCGAGCTGTTCCGCAGAGATCAGCATCAGCTGCGAACGATTGACCCCGACCGCGCCGCTCGTCGTGGTCGTTTCGCAAGCGCTCAGCGCCAGCACGCTGCCGCACAGCGCCAACGCGCCTACCAGCAACCGAACGTCTGAAATTCCGCCACATCGGTTTCGCATCGTCATGCCTGCCTAAGAGTCCTCGCCGTCGTGCCACGTCAATGGTGCCAGATACACACCGCCCTGGTACCAGCCACAATGACTGACATACCAACGCCCGTCGACGTCCCGAATCACTTCGGATGCGTGTCCGTCGAACCGGCCGACGAGATCGCTAAGCTCCCAATGCAGAGGGTCGCGGCTGCAAAACACTTCGGTGTCCGCGTAGTAGCCCGGGATGTAGTCGTGGCGCATGGACAGAAACAGATAGTAGAACTCGCCGCGTTGCACCACGAACGGTGACTCCGTAGGCCCGGCGCCGGTGCCTTTTTTCGGATCGACGAACGCGAGGCCGCGCTCACTCCACGACGCGAGGTCGGTGCTCGTCCGGTAAGCGACGACGTGATTGCCGCCGGCGGGCGGTTCGGTGGCGGTGTAGTACATGACCCATTCGTCCCCGACGCGCAGCACCATCGGGTCGCGTGCTTCGAAGCCGTCGACGAACAACGGATTTGCCGGGTGTCTGGTCCACTGATGCATGTCCGGCGACATCGCGAGGTGCATCCGGAAGTTGCCGTCGCGTTGCAGCGATCCGGCGGCGTAGAACAGGTAGAAGAGGCCGTCGTGCGCAATCACGTGCGGCGCCCACAGCACGGCCTCGGATTCGTCGGAGACCAGCGCAAACGGTTGTTTGAGCCACTGTGTGGTCGTTAGCGTTGGCGCAACGGCGTGCGCAAGTTGTTTTTCCTCGTGCGCGTCGAACCACGGGCGTCCCTCGCGCTTGGCCAGCGCGGCCGAGGCGCGCAGCTCTTTCTGCAAGGCAGCCACTGCGTCGGCCGAAATCGATCGTTCGGAGTTGAAGTACTTTTCGAGCGGCGGGATATCGATCTGGGCATGTGTGATGCCGATCAGATGCCAATTGCCCTTCTGATCGCGAGCGATCGTGTGATCGTTGACGTACCACTGGTGCTGTTCGCCCGCGCTCGGATTGTAAATCCGTTCGAATTTGCCGACGGTGAACGGCTGATCGTGCATTTCGGGAACTCATCCGGCTTGAGAGGGCGCCAAGAGTAAGGGGTGAATTCGGCGAACGTCCACGCTACGCTCCCGACATCTGCCGTCATTGAGTACCCCGGTGTGGCCCTTCTGGATGCGCTGAAGCCTGCTTCGTTGAAGCAGGGCTGGTTCGACTTTCGCCGGAAGCGGTTCTGGGCGTGGGTTCTGCTCGCCCTTTATGCGCTGCTCGGCTTCGTGATTGCGCCGCTGGTCGCGCGCAACGTCATCGTTTCGCAGGTCCACCAGCTGCTCGGCCTCAACGCGACGCTCGAAGACGTCGACATCAACCCGTTCGCGCTGACGGTCAAGCTCGAGAAGTTCGCGATGGCGGACCCTGCCGGAGCACTGCTGGTGGCATTCGATGAACTCGACGTCAACGCGCAGCTGTCGAGCATCGTGAATCGCGCCTGGACGCTCAGCGAATTTCGGATCGTGCATCCGTTCGTGCGCGTCGAGCGAGGCGCCGACAGCCGTTTGAATCTCAGCGCGCTGATACCGCCCGACGATCCTGCCGCAAAGCCGGAACCGGAGTCGCCGCCGCCGCGCCTGATCATCACGAACGCCGCGATCGACGGCGGCCGTGTGGCGGTGATCGACCGCAGCGGTCGGCAACCGTACGAGACCGAACTCGGGCCGCTCGATCTGCACGTTTCGGATCTGAATACGTTGCCGAATCGGGAAGGGAATCAGCGTCTGATCGTGCAGACGCGCTTCGGCGGCCACCTCGAATGGACCGGCAAGATGACGCTGCAGCCGTTCAACGCGTCCGGGCACGTCACACTGAGCGGCGAGAAGCTGCCGGAGATGTCGGCCTATCTGCCGGCCGAATTGATGGCCACGATTGTGGACGGTTCGCTCGATACCGCGTTCGACTACGTCGTGTCGATCCACGATGGCGCCACGTCGGCCGAGGTCACGAATATGACGCTCGCACTGAAGCATCTCGGCATCGCGCAACGCGCCGATGCCACCGTGGAATCCGACCTGGTGCGCCTCAGCGAATTCGTTGTGGAAGGGGG
>JANLUG010000556.1:0-2202 GCA_031363335.1 Gammaproteobacteria bacterium | reverse complement strand
CGGCGCGGCCCTGGTAGCCCATCAGTTCCGGCGGCATGAACCGCAACGGCGTGAACGACTGCAGATCGCCGTTCAACCAGACGCGTTTGACGCCGTCGCGCAGATACGTCTTGCCTTCGTACTCGAGGAAGAACGGATGGTCGTCGGTGGTGATGATCTTGACGTCGAACTTGTCGGCGTTGCGGGAGTTCCGCCGCAGCGCGTGCTGCGCGACGATCGCGCCGACGATCTGTTTCGGGTTGCTGTGAATAAAAACGCAATGATCCATCGTATTCCCTCGATTTACTCGCGCGAGCCGTGGCTTGCGTAGCCGAAGCGCGGATCGAGCGTGTTGTCGATGACTTCGGCAATCGCCGCGACCTCGGCGTCGTCGAAGTAGTCCTGATAGCCGCCGACCTTGGCGCGGCGTGTTTTGAACGAATCCGGATTGCTGACGTCACCGGCCCGCAATCGATCGCTGGACGACGACGCATCGGTTTCGCGCTGTTTCATGTTCTCGAATTTCGCCCACTCCACCGCGTCCGCCACTTCGGCGTCGGTTGCGTTCATGCGCATGAAGTCGGCGATCTTGCGCAACTCGACGGCGGTTTCACCGCGCATATCTTCATAACGCACGACCAGCGTTGCATCGAGCGCGTCGAGCCCCGCGGACCATTCGTTCAGCCAGGCGTTGACCTTCGGCAGACCGCTCGAACCCATCATGAACTGATACGGCGTGACGGCGTCGTCGACGGGCGGATACTGATTCAACAACACCTTGTGCGGGCGCATCCGGTGCTTCCACTGGAAGTACTGCGACATCGTGATATCGGCCGGATGGCGCACCAGCAGCAGCACCGGCTTGCCGGCGAACGCCGCTTTGCCGCCGCCATGGCCGGTGTAGTCGCGCAGGTAGTTGTCGTGGGTGAACAGCACGCGCGGCAATGCCGCGTTCGCGCGATGGTAGTTGCCGTATTCGATCAGTTCGTCCGACAGCCCGTGGCGACGCTGGTAGATGCGCGAAATCATCACCCGCAGCCACGTCCTCCCGCTCTTGCCGAACGACACGACGGCAAAGTCGGCCCGGTCGAGGCGCTGCTGCTCGAGCCAGCCGCGCAAGCGGCGCTCGGTCGGAAGCCGTTTCGCTTCCGGCAACAGGCGTCCGGCTTGTTCGAGGATTCTCTGCAGCATGAATGGGCGCTGGGTGGGACCAAAAGTGGCCGCCATTCTAGGGAAATTCGCAGCAATTCTCACGCGCGGATATCGCGAAACCGGCCTTCAATCGGCGCTGACCACGCGCCGCAGCCGTTTCCTGATCAACCGCGGCAGCTTTGCGACACGCGTTTGCCAATGCTGCGGCACATCGAACAGTTTTACCCGGCTCTCGCCGACGAGATTCATGAAGAGGCGCAGATGCTGCGTCGGTTGCCGCACCGTCACGCCGTGCAGCGAGTCGGGTCCGTTGACGAACATGAACAACGTGTTGCGCCGATACGGCACGCGCATGATCTGCTCGACCAGTTCATCGTCGATGAACATCCCGTCGAAACGGCGGCGCCGTTGCGCGTCGGTCAAATCGGAGCGAAGGCGCAGCACATCGAGATCCCCGCCGATCGAATCGTCTTCGGGTGCGCGTAGATACAGCAACCCGGAAAACAGTTTGTGTTCCGAATCGACGTGGATCGATTTGACGGATGACGCCTGCGCTACCGGCGTATTCCCAGAGATCTGTGCGTCGAGAAAAAAGTCGCAGTCGTCGATCGGGTCGCGGTCGCGAATGCCGAGTCGCACCGAGCGCAGCGCATCGAGGTCGGGGAAGACGCGCGGATATAGACGCACGACATGCTCACCGAATACGCGGACGCATTCGTCGAAGAACGCGGGCGATGCGTGATACGCGACGAATTCCTTCCAGATACGGGCAATGGCCGGATTCTGTGATGCATCCGGCGCAGGAATGCTCCACCGACTGTTGTTCTGAGTGGCGTCTACCCCCAGAATGTCGAGCGGCGGGTAATCCGTGATCAGTGCATCGCACAGATCGTTCGGGAGCGCGTCATGGACGACTACGAATGGATAGGGATTCGCCACAACATCGCTCGCCTGCGCGCGCCGCAATACGGAAAGAGAGTTGCTTGAATCCATTCTGATGAGTCGCTTCAGGCTGATGGCCGGAGTGTTGTTCTAGGGATTGAACGAGTCAATAGCGGTTATTGCCTGCGC
>JANLUG010000490.1:0-2026 GCA_031363335.1 Gammaproteobacteria bacterium | reverse complement strand
TCGCTCGCATCGCTGAACGCGATGCGGTCTTCACCGGTGCTGGCGAGCACCTGGAATTCGTGCGAAGTACTGCCGCCGATGTTGCCGGTGTCGGCGAGCACCGCGCGAAAATCGAGTTGGATGCGCGACAGAATGCGCCCGTAGCACGCGTGCATTTCGGCGTAGGTGGTTTCGAACGACGCGTCGTCGATGTGGAACGAGTAGCCGTCTTTCATCAGGAATTCACGCGCGCGCATCACGCCGAAACGCGGCCGGATCTCGTCGCGGAACTTGAGGTTGATCTGGTACAGGTTGCACGGCAGCTGCTTGTAGCTCTGAACTTCGCGGCGAACGATGTCGGTGATGACTTCTTCGTGCGTCGGCCCGAGACAGAAGTCGCGCTGGTGGCGGTCTTTCAGGCGCAACATCTCCGGGCCCATCTTTTCCCAGCGATTCGACTCTTGCCACAGTTCTGCGGGCTGCACGAACGGCATCAGCACTTCCTGTGCGCCGCTGCGATTCAACTCTTCGCGGATGATCGCTTCGACTTTGCGCAACACGCGTAAACCGAGCGGCAGCCACGTATAGATGCCGGCGGCGAGTCGGCGAATGAGCCCCGCCCGCAACATGAAGCGATGGCTTGGAATGTCGGCGTCGGCCGGCGTTTCCTTCAAGGTCGGGATCAACAACTGACTCGCGCGCATGTTCTTACGGTCCTGAACGGCTGGCGGCATTCTAGCGATCGTGACGATCGAATCGAAACAGCAAAAAAAAGGGCCGTCTAGCGGCCCTTTCTAATCGGAACAGGTCGGCGATCAGCCGACCATTTCCTTGAGGCGCTTCAGCGCAGCGACGCGGACGCGAATCGATGCCGGCTTCGCCGGGATCATGATTTCTGCACCCGTTGCCGGATTGCGGCCGAGACGTTTCTTCGTTGCGGGACGTTTGACCGCGCGCACCTTCAGCAGACCCGGCAGGGTGAATTCGCCCACGCCTTTCTTGCTGATGTGACGCTTGATCAGCGCTTCCAGTTCTTCGATGACCGCGTCGACCTGCTTGCGCGTCAATGAAGTCGCACTCGCGATTTCATTCAGGATCCCGGTTTTCGTCATCTTCGTAGTGACTGGACCTTTGGACGCTTTCGGAGCGGCTTTCTTTTTCGCTGCGGTCTTCTTGGAGGCGGACTTGCGGGCGGCGGCTTTGCGGATTGCCTTTTTCTTTGCGGGGGCTTTTTTCTTCTTGGCGGCCGCTTTTTTCTTAGCGGGCGCTTTTTTCTTAGCAGGAGCCTTTTTCTTTGCCATTCGATTTCCCTTATCTAGTTGCAGTCGGGCGATTGAAGCTTAGGTTGTGCGAACCGCGACTACGCGACGGACATCCAACCCATCACTTATGAGGATCCTTCCGAAAACAACGTTCATCGGCTCCCCAATGAGCGCGCTTTATACTGCATTCAATTATGCCTAGCAAGGAACGACACGCCTTTTTTCAATGTTTTCGCGGGCTTTTTTCATTATCCTATGCGCCGCTCGACGATTACCGGTGTTTGCGATGCGCGTGCTGGAATGTGCAGTGAGTGCGCCCGACCTGCTTTTTCATTGGTGAAACGTATCAGTGTCTTGATGAGTCATCGAAAGGTTTTTTGAACATGCCGATTTACGAGTATCAATGCGAGGGCTGCGAATACGAATTCGAATCGCTGCAGAGAATGAGCGAACCGCCGCTCACGCAATGTCCTTCGTGTGGAAAGGACCTTCTGAGGAAGAAGATCTCCGCGGTTGCGTTCCGTTTGAAAGGCGGCGGTTGGTACGAAACCGACTTCAAATCCGGCGACAAGAAGAACGTCGCGAGCAGTAGCGACTCGGGCGGTGAGTCGAGTTCGAGTTCGAGCGAAGGCTCGAAGGAAGGTTCGACGAAGGAGACGAAGAGCGACGCGAAGCCGAGCGGATCGAGCGACGGAGGCAGCTCGTCCTCGTCCGATAGTTCGACGAAGACATCGAGCGACGGTGCAAAAGAGAGCGGTAAGAAGGGCGCCAAGAACGGTTCCACC
>JANLUG010000328.1:0-2478 GCA_031363335.1 Gammaproteobacteria bacterium | reverse complement strand
CCTGTCATGGCGGAGAAGGCAGGGCTCAGCGAATGGGAGACCGTCAGCAGGCTCGCCACCGCAATGGGATACCCGATGCACTATACAAATGCCGCGGAGATCATGGACGAAATCGCCGCGCTGACGCCGGCGTTCGGCGGCGTCTCGTTTGCGAAGCTCGATCGCGAAGGCGGTATGCAGTGGCCGGTGACCGATGCCGCGTCGATCGGCACGCGGATTCTGCACGAGGGCGGCTTCGTGCGCGGCAAGGGCAAGTTCTTCCTCACGCGCTACGTGCCCACCGACGAACGCGCAAACAGGCGCTATCCGCTGTTGCTGACGACGGGACGAATCCTGAGTCAGTACAACGTCGGCACGCAGACGCGTCGCACCGCAAACGTCGCATGGCACGCGCAAGACGTGCTGGAGATTCATCCGCACGACGCCGAACTGCGCGGCATCGCCAACGGCGACGCCGTGTTGCTGTCGAGCCGTAAGGGTTCGACGACACTCGCCGCGCACGTCACAGACCGCGTCACCGAAGGCGTCGTCTACACGACGTTCCACCACCCCGGCACCGCCGCCAACGTCGTCACCACCGAAAACTCCGATTGGGCGACGAACTGCCCCGAATACAAGGTGACGGCGGTCGAGGTGCGTCCGACCAACGAGCGCGCCGCACAAGATGGCTGACTCGTCGACGCGACGTCCCGTCGTCGAACGGCGGATATACGTCGACAACGACGGTGCGCAGACGTGGGGCATCGCCGTCGAGACCCCCGTCGAGATCGGCATCAACGGCGCGCCATGGACGGTGATGATGGCGACGCCGACCGATCTCGAAGATCTGGCGATCGGACTTGCGTTGACGGAGCGCGTCGTCAACGACATCAGCGCCGTCGAGCGCATCACTGCCGCGAATTATCTGGAAGGTATCGTCGTCGACCTGGTCGTGCCTGCTCACGCCGTCAACGAATCCGCCCGCAACCGCCGTTCGCTCGAAGGCCGCATCGGCTGTGGCTTGTGCGGAATCGAAGCGCTCGCTGGGCTTCCCTCGCGCCCCAATTCCATCGTCGGCAATCGCGTATTGATCGATGTATCTGCAGTGCAGAACGCATTCGGCGAACTGTCGGCGCTGCAGCCGCTAAACCAGGCGACGCATTCAATGCACGCAGCTGCGTGGTGTCGATTAGACGGCTCGATCGAACTCGTTCGCGAAGACGTCGGCCGTCATAACGCACTCGACAAGCTGATCGGCGCTCGTGTCAGAGCCGGGCGTCTTGACGAGCCGGGTTTCATCGCGATGACCAGCCGCTGCAGCTTCGAACTCGTATACAAGGCGGCGGTGACGCGGGCCGGCGCGCTCGCAACGATCTCTGCGCCGACCAGTCTGGCGCTCGAATGGGCCGCGACACTGCGCCTGCCGTTGATGTGCCGCGGCTCCCGCGACGAGATCGTCGCGTTCGTACCGGACGATTGACGATGCAGCAGGACGATCTCGTCAGGATGGTCAACCAGATCGCCGACTTCTTCGACGCGTATCCCGAGGCCGAGGCCGTGTCCGGCGTGATAGAGCACCTGCGGAAATTCTGGGACCCCGCCATGCGCAGACAGTTGCTCGCTTCGCGCGACTCCCTGCGGGATCGACTACACCCTGTCGCGCGCCAGGCACTAGCGGGACTCGCGGACCCGACGCCGTGACCGACGTCGTGAACGTCACCGGACTGATCCTATGCGGCGGCGCCGGGACACGGCTGCACGGGCGCGACAAGCCGCTGGAGCAACTTGCCGGCATGACGCTGGTCGAACACGTCCGGAATCGACTGCGGCCGCAAGTCGCATGCGTGCTGATCAGTTGCAACCGCAACTTCGAAAGGTACGGCCGCTGGCGCGACCCGATCGTGGTCGACGAGACAGCCGACCGCGGTCCGTTGGGGGGGGTTCTCGCCGGAATGCAGCGCGCCGACACCGACTATCTGTTCGTCTGCCCGGGCGATGCGCCGTTTCTCTCTACGACACTGGTCGCGCGGCTGACGTCTGCGCTCTGCCGCGACGGGGCCGACATCGCGATTCCATCCGACGGTGCGCGGCGCCAACACCTGTTTCAACTCTTGCGCCGTTCACTCGCAGACGCATTGCGCGATTATCTCGACGCCGGCGGCCGGTCGGTTCATGAATTTATCGATCGGCAACGCACGGTAGTAGTCGACGCCGCGTTCGAGCGCGATGCATTCCTCAACGTGAATTCGCCGGCAGATCTGCACGCGGCCGCGCTGATTCTGGAGCGCGATCCGCTCTCTCGACACGCCACGTAAAGAGCAGTCCGGATCTATCCCGCCGCGCGAAAGCGCGGCATCATCGCGCCTTCCGAACCGGTTCGACCTTGCCATCCCGCACCGAGCCACTACAAATCCAGGCCTGACGGAACCTCACGGCCGAGCATCCGTCCAAGCAGAGCTTCGCAATCGACAACGAGCACGCATTTCATGGCATTCCACT
>JANLUG010000320.1:0-1038 GCA_031363335.1 Gammaproteobacteria bacterium | reverse complement strand
CTCGTCACCGCTCGCGCCGCGCCCGCACACGAACGGGTGATTCGGACATTGCGGGCCTGGGATGTGCGACTCGATGAGTGTCTATTTCTCGGCGGCGCGGACAAAACACAGTTCCTGCGCGCGTTCGGCGCCGACGTATTTTTCGATGATCAGGCGCAGAACTGCGAGCGGGCATTGGGCCACGTCGCGTCCGGACATGTGCCGCGCGCCACTGCCTGACCGATTCGGAACCGGTTCGGAAACGATTCGGGACCGATCCGTCCTTGCTATCCCCGTGTGAACTAGTGAAACATTGGTTAAAAGACCGTTGCGTTATAAGTACGGGATTCGAGTGACATGAAGCTTCAGCAACTCCGATACATCTGGGAAGTCGCACACCACGACTTGAACGTCTCCGCAACCGCGCAGAGCCTCTACACGTCGCAACCGGGCATCTCCAAACAGATCCGGCTGCTCGAAGACGAGTTGGGCGTAGAGGTGTTTTCACGCAGCGGCAAGCACCTCACGCGCGTTACGCCGGCCGGTGAAGTAATCATTCGAATCGCCGGCGAAATCCTTCGCCAGGTCGAGAGCATCAAGCAGGCCGCGCAGGAGTTCAGCAACGAACGCAAAGGCAGTCTTGCGATCGCAACGACCCACACGCAGGCGCGTTATGCGTTGCCGGCGGTCATTCAGAAATTCCGCACGGAATACCCGGACGTAATTCTGCACATGAATCAGGGCACGCCGCTGCAGATCGCCGAAATGGCGGCGGAGGGTGGCGTCGACTTCGGAATCGCGACGGAAGGCAGCGATCTGTTCGGCGATCTGGTGATGATGCCGTGCTACGAATGGAACCGGTCGGTCGTGGTGCCGAAGGGCCATCCGCTGATCGACGTTAAGCCACTCACGCTGGAAGCGGTCGCGGCTGAGCCGATCGTGACATATGTGTTCGGTTTCACCGGACGCTCGAAGCTCGACGATGCGTTCGTCGAGCGTGGCCTGTCCCCGCACGTCGTATTCACCGCAACCGATACGGACGTGATCAAGACCTACGTC
>JANLUG010000252.1:0-1074 GCA_031363335.1 Gammaproteobacteria bacterium | reverse complement strand
CGGCGCGGTTCGTATCCGAATAGATGTCGAGCACGATGCTGCGCTTGCCGAGCGCGACGCTTGCCCAGTACAGCGACCCCTCGACGGAGTTCTCGGCGCCGTTGCGGAACGGCGGCAGGCGCCGTGCGTCCGCACCGCCCGGCGGTTCGACCTTGATGACTTCGGCGCCCAGATCGGCCAGTACGCGGCCGGCCAGTTCCGCGCGCGACGTCGCCAGATCGACGACCCGGATGCCGGCCAGCGCGCGTGCGTCGGTCATCTCGTTACTCGGTCAGGCTCGCAAACGTCTTGCCGGCTTTCGCCAGCCGCGCGAGCAGCGCCGAAGGCTTCCACGCCTCGCCGTACTCCTGATGGAACTTCAGGATGTCCTGATAGATGTTGTTCAGGCCGATCTGATCGGCGTAGTACATCGGTCCGCCGCGGTACTTTGGAAAGCCGTAGCCATAGACATAGACGACGTCGATGTCGGCGGCGCGCAGTGCCACGCCGCTCTCGAGCAAATGCGCGCCGATGTTGATCAGCGGATACAGGCAGCGCTTCAGCACTTCTTCGTCGCCGATTTGGCGGCGTTCGATGCCGAGCTCGTTCGACGTCTCGACGATCAGCTTCGCAACGTCGGCATCGGGTATGCCTTGCCGGCTGCCCTCGGCGTATTTGTAGTAGCCGGCGTTGCTCTTCTGGCCGAAGCGACCGAGCGCGCACAGTTTATCGACCACGCGCGCGGTGACCGGCACGTCTTCCGGTTTCACCTTCGCCATCTGGCGCGCGCGCCAGCCGAGGTCGAGCCCGACGAGATCGTTCATCGCGAACGGCCCCATGTTGAAGCCGAAATCGTAGATCACCTTGTCGACCTGCTCGGGCAGTGCGCCTTGCAGAATGATCTCGCCGGCTTGCTGGGTGTATCCGCCGAGCATGCGGTTGCCGATGAAACCGCGTTCGTTGCGCGACAACACGGGAATCTTGTCGATGGTCTTGCCGAGCGCCATCGCCGTGGCGATGGTCGGCTTCGCGGACTTTTCGCCGCGCACCACTTCGAGCAGTTCCATGATGTTCGCCGGGCTGAAGAAGTGCATG
>JANLUG010000245.1:0-4586 GCA_031363335.1 Gammaproteobacteria bacterium | reverse complement strand
CCGGCGCATTCAGCTGCGCGAGCTGCCACGTGCCGGCGCTCGCTTTCACTGACGGGCGGACCGTCGCGGTCGGAGCGACCGGTGAGCACCATACACGCAACACGCCGACGCTGATCAACGTTGCATACGCAGCGACGTTCGGCTGGTCGGACCCCTCATTGACGTCGTTGGAAGCGCAACATCGTGTGCCGATGTTCAATCACGCGCCGGTCGAACTGGGATTCGATCAAGCGTTGCCGCAGCGCCTGGCCGAGCTGAGCGCAGATCCAAGCCTCGCGCCGCTACGCGACGCGGCGTTTCCCGGTACTGATGCGCCGTTCACGCTTGAACAGGTCATTCAGGCCGTTGCGAGCTACGTGCGCACATTGATCTCGGCCGACTCGGCGTTCGACCGCTATCTGTACTGGGGCGAGGATTCGCTGACGCCCGAAGCAAGGCGCGGCATGAAGCTGTTCTTCTCTGATCGGACGAACTGTTCGTTGTGTCACGCGAGCTTCAACTTGTCCGGCCCGGTACGGCAACAGGGCGTCGCAGATCCGATACCGGTTTTTCATAACACCGGTCTCTACAACATCGGCGGTACCGGCCGCTATCCCGATCCCGGACTCGAAATGTATACGCACATCGCGACAGATATGGGTGGCTTCCGCGCGCCGACGCTGCGCAACGTCGCCATCACCGCGCCGTATATGCACGACGGCAGCCTCGCGACGCTCGTCGACGTCATCGAGTTCTACGCGGCGGGTGGACGCAACATCGAGACAGGCGCCACTGCAGGCGATGGCCGTCTCAACCCGTTCAAGCGCAAAGAGATCCATGCGCTCGATCTGAGTGCCGAGGAGAAGTCCGACCTTGTCGGGTTCCTCGAAAGCCTGACCGATACGAAGTATCTGAAGCGCTGACCGGCTACCAGGTATCGACGCAGGGTCGTTTCTTCCCGGTACGTGGCGGCGCCGGCGGTGAAGCCTTGAGCCCGCCAATGATCCAGCGGCGCGACTCCATCGGGTCGATCACGTCGTCGATCTCGAAGTGCGAGGCGACGTTGACGCCCTTGCCGCGTTCGTACATCCGTTCGACCATTTCCTCGTAAGTCGCTTTGCGCTTCTCCGGATCTTCGATCGCGGCAAGCTCGTTGCGGTAGCCGAGTTTGACGGCGCCTTCGAGACCCATGCCCCCGAACTCGCCCGTTGGCCAGGAGACGGCGAAGAACGGCGCCTTGAAGCTGCCGCCGGCCATTGCTTGCGCGCCGAGCCCGTACGATTTGCGCAGCACGATCGTGAAGAACGGCACCGTGACGCTGGCGCCGGTGACGAACATGCGGGATGCGTGGCGCACGAGCGCGGTCTTTTCGATCTCGGGGCCGACCATGATGCCGGGGCAGTCGCACAGGAACAGCAGCGGGATGTCGAACGCATCGCACAGCTGCATAAAACGCGCGGCTTTGTCGGCACCGGGGCTGTCGATGGCGCCGGCCAGGTGTGTCGGGTTGTTTGCGATCACGCCGATCGGACGGCCTTCGATGCGGATGAAGGCGGTAACTATGCCGAGCCCGAACGCGCGTCTGACTTCCAGCATCGAATCGGTGTCGGCAATCGTCTCGATCACGCTGCGCACGTCGTAGATACGCAGACGGTTTTCGGGAATGGCCGAGCGCAGCAAGCGCTGGTCGGCGCACGTCCAGTCGCGCACGGGTCCCTGGAAGTAGCTGAGGTACTGCTTCGCGACGGCGACGGCTTCGATTTCGTTCTTCACCGGAATGTCGACGACGCCGTTCGGCACCTGCACGCTCATCGGCCCGACTTCTTCGGGCCGAAACACGCCCAGGCCGCCGCCTTCGATCATCGCGGGACCACCGACGCCGATGTTCGAACCTTCGGTTGCGATGACTACATCGCAGCAACCGAGCAGCACCGCATTGCCCGCAAAACAGCGTCCCGAGGTAATGCCGATCAGCGGCACGAGCCCCGACAGCGCGCCGAAATACTGAAACGCTAAGCAATCGAGACCGGCCACGCCGAGGCCATCGGTATCGCCGGGTCGACCGCCGCCGCCCTCAGTGAAGAACACGACCGGCAGCCGCGAATGTTCGGCGATCTCGAACAGCCGGTCCTTCTTGCGATGGTTCTGCGCGCCTTGTGTACCGGCCAGCACGGTGTAGTCGTATGACAGCACGGCGCAACGCGCGCGCGTTTCGTCGAATAGGTCGCCATTCACGCTGCCGATGCCGGCGACCATGCCGTCTGCCGGCGTCTTCTCGATCAGATCCTGGATCGTCCGACGACGCCGCTGAGCGGCGACCACGAGCGGACCGTATTCGATGAACGTGCCTGCGTCGACGAGGTCCGTGATGTTCTCGCGGGTGGTGCGCTGCCCGGTTTTGCGGCGCCGCGCGACAGAGTCGGGACGACGATCGTCGAGGCCGATCGCATGTCGGTCGAGTGCCTCGGCGAGGTCCGGACGAACGGCATCGAGGTCCACCAGCGCGGTGTCTTCGGCCGCGTGATCGGCCGCGTCGGTTGCATCGAGAAGCACGAGCAGGCGACCTTCGAACACCGCGTCGCCGGCAGAAACCGCCAACGACTGCACGATGCCGCTGGACGGTGCTGCGATGACGTGCTCCATCTTCATCGCTTCCATGACGAGCAGCTGCTGGCCTTTGCGCACGCTCATCCCCACGGCGACGTCGATCGTGATGATGGTGCCCTGCAGCGGTGCGCGCAGGGCGACGCTGCCGTCGGGCACATCGGTTTCTTCGATGGGCGCGCGCGCCGTCTCAGTTTCGGATTTGCCGTGCGTGAGCACGGCGAGCGGGTCGCGATTGTCGATCCGCGCACCGGCAAGGCCGGCCGCACGCACCTCACCGCCCGGAGTGGCCGGTTGGGCGATCGCGGCGGCGCTGCGCGCGAGCACGGCCGACTGCTGTTCGACGAATCGCGTCGAGATGCGGTTGGCGACTACTTCCGGATGCGCGAGCAGCGCGCGCAGAAACGCGAGATTCGTGGCGACGCCGCCGATTGTGAACTCCCCGAGCGCGCGGCGCGCCCGTGTGAGTACGTCAGCGAACTCGTTCGATGTGCTGTGCACGATGACCTTCGCGAGCAACGAGTCGTAGTTCGGGCTCGTTGTGTAGCCGGCGTAGCCGAACGTATCGACGCGCACGCCCGGACCATTCGGCGGCGCGAATGCCGTCAACGTGCCGCCGGCCGGCTTCGCGTCACCGGCTTCGGTCATCGTCTCCATGTTGACGCGCGCTTGCAGTGCATAGCCGCGCGGCTTCGGCACTGCGTCGCGAGATAGCTGCAGCTCGTGCAACGTCGCGCCGTCGGCGATGCGAATCTGTGCTTTCACGAGGTCCACGCCGGTGACCTCTTCCGTGACGGTGTGTTCCACCTGCAGGCGCGGATTCGCCTCGATGAAGACGATGCGTGGCGCGCGCGTGGTCGCACCATCGACCAGAAATTCCAGCGTGCCGAGGCTGCGATAGTGTGCGGCGTCTGCAATGCGCAGCGCGGCGTCGATGATGGATGCGCGCGACGCGTCGGTGAGGGACGGACTTGGCGCCACTTCGACGATCTTCTGATGCCGCCGCTGCAACGTGCATTCGCGTTCCCACAGGTGGCTGACGTGCGTGCCGTCGCCGACGATCTGCACTTCGATGTGGCGCGCATCGCTCAGCAGCTCTTCTGCATACAAACGCGCGTCCCCGAACGATGCCTGCGCTTCCGATGCGCAGCGCTTGAACGCTTCGTCGACCTCGGCCACTGAATTGACCACGCGCATGCCGCGGCCGCCGCCGCCGGCGACGGCCTTGATGATCATCGCGCCGCTGCGACACGACGCGAGGAACGCGCGCGCCGACGCGACATCGATTGCGGCCGGCGTGCCGGCCGGCACCGCCACACCGCATTTCGTAGCGAATTCCCGCGCGCGCAGCTTGTCGCCGAAGAGTTCGAGCGTTGCGGCGTCGGGGCCGATGAACGCGATGCCGGCTTTCGCTAGCGCGGCGGCGAAGCGCGGGTTCTCCGCGAGGAAACCGTCACCGGGATGCACCGCGTCGCTGTCGCGCTCTCGCGCCGCCTCGATCACTGCTGCGATTTAAAGATACGCGGCAACGCCGCGGCTCGGCAGCGCACAGGCGTTGTCGGCGCGCGCGACGTGCAGCGACCGCGCATCGTCGGGCGCGTAGACCGCGGTCGTTTCGATGTTGAGTTCGTTGGCGGCGCGGATGATGCGTATGGCGATTTCGCCGCGGTTGGCGACGAGGATGCGGCGGATGCCCATATCTGATGGCTCACGTGATCGGATGGCGTCGGAAATATACAGGAATACCTGTGTCGGCCGTCGTCAGGACAGCTCCCGTGATTGGGTTACCATCGGCGGCCATGAGATCGCGAGCAGTTTCGGATCGATGGACGCTGGTGTGTTTCGCGCTGCTCGTGTTGGGCGGGTGCGCGTCGCACGGTCCGGCACCGTCGCCGTACGGAAAGGAAGCGGCCGCGGTGGCGAAGGGGATGGTCGGGGTCAAGTATCGATACGGCGGTGAGTCACCGTCGGGTTTCGATTGCAGCGGCCTCGCGTATTACGCG
>JANLUG010000229.1:0-1587 GCA_031363335.1 Gammaproteobacteria bacterium | reverse complement strand
ACCTGCGCCCGCGCGGCCTGATTCGAATGTTGAACCTGAAACAGCCGATCTATCGCAAGACCGCTTCCTACGGCCACTTCGGCCGCACCGAAGCCGAGTTCACGTGGGAGCGCACCGACAAAGCCGCGGCGCTGGCCGAGGCCGCGCGCGCCGCCTGAACCATGACCAGCTCACGGCGGTTCCGGCTCAGCTTCGAGTTCTTCCCGCCCAAGACCGATAAGGGACAGACGGCGCTGCTCGAAACCGCCGCGGCGCTATCGCGCAACCGACCGGTGTTTTTCTCGGTGACATACGGCGCCGGCGGTTCGACGCGCGATCGCACGTTCGAAGCGGTCGCCGGTCTCGCCGCCGCCGGTCACGAAGTGGCGCCGCACCTGTCGATGGGCAGCGACGACAACAATGCCGTGAAGGCGCTCATCGACCGCTATGTCGAACTCGGCATCGACCGGATGGTCGCGCTGCGCGGCGACATCCCGTCGGGGTTCGGCAACACGCGTCACATCAGCTACGCAATCAATCTGGTGAACCTGCTGCGCGAGCACGCAGGCGCAAGGTTCGAGATCGAAGTGGCCGCGTATCCGGAAGTGCATCCAGACGCGCCGTCTCCCGATCAGGACATCGAACACTTCCGCAAAAAAGTCGCCGCCGGCGCCAACGGCGCGATCACGCAGTATTTCTACAATGCCGACGCGTACTTCGACTTCGTAGAGCGGGCGCACGTCAGCGTGCCGATCGTGCCCGGCATCATGCCGATCACGAGCTACGCGAACCTGGTGCGCTTTTCCGACGGCTGCGGCGCCGAAATTCCGCGTTGGATCCGCAGTCGCCTCGCCGCCTATCAGCATGACGAAGACTCATTGAAGGCGTTCGGCACCGACGTCGTCGCGACGTTGTGCCAGCGACTTGTCGACGGCGGCGCGCCGGGGCTGCACTTCTATACGTTAAATCAGGCCGCGCCGACCCAGGCCCTGCTCGATCGAATCACGCTGCCCGCGGGCGATGGCTAAGCGACGGCTGCACGTCGATGTGCGGCTGACGGCCGATACTTCACTGACGCTCGACCCCGACCGCTCCCACTATTTATGCCGCGTGCTACGACAGCGGCGCGGTGATCGCGTGCTGTTGTTCTGTGGCGACGGCGACGGCTATGACGCGGAAGTCGAAAACGCCGACGTACGCGCGTGCGAAGTTCGGATCGGCAGCGTCATCGATCACGAACCTCTGCCCCGCCTGCGCCTGCATCTTGCACAGGCGATGATCAAAGGCGATCGGCTCGACTTCGTAATGCAGAAGTCGACTGAACTCGGTGTGACCGACATCTGGCCGATCGAGACGGAGCGTACCGAGGTGCACGTCGAAGGCACGCGCGTTGCACGTCGCGAAACGCATTGGCAGCGCATCGTGGAAAGTGCGGCCGAACAATGTGGGCGGCTGCGATTGCCGTTGCTGCACACGCCCATGTCGCTGCCGCTGTTGCTCGCTGCGCGGCCTGCGGCGCAGACATTCCTGCTCGATCCGGGCGCACCAGCACTCGACGGCGTGCCGGCGTTGGCGGATACGTTGCTGTTGGTCGGGCCGGAAGGTGGC
>JANLUG010000208.1:0-1866 GCA_031363335.1 Gammaproteobacteria bacterium | reverse complement strand
GCGGCGAGCGACAAACGCAAACGCAGCCAATGCACTGGTGATGATCAATCCGCTCACGGCCGCAACCGAGATCGCGACCAGGCGTCGCTGTCGACGCTGTAAATCCCGACGCTTCAGGTCATCGAGACCCACGCCCAACATGCCGGCGACGACTTTTAATTGCGCGTTTACGCGGCCGTCCGCGTGCGCTCGCGCGTCTGCGGCCACATGATCGTGCGGCGCGCCATCGCTACCGATGCGCAGTTCGTCCGGG
Source organism: Gammaproteobacteria bacterium (assembly GCA_031363335.1). Lineage (GTDB taxonomy): Bacteria > Pseudomonadota > Gammaproteobacteria > Pseudomonadales > Azotimanducaceae > DATJGR01. The sequence goes on along the minus strand of JANLUG010000208.1, from coordinate 1,613 downwards.
AAGCACTCGAGGCTGGAATCTTTACCGCGCGCGACGGCGTTCGGCTCCCCATCGACAATTATCGCGAAGATCCGTTCCGCTCGACCGAGCAACTTGAAGCGTCGAATCTCCTCGTTTACCCAATGCGACGCAGCCGCTCGCGGCGAACAGATCACGATCAGACATTTCGAGGCAGCCAGCGCCTCTTCAATCTTCTGACCGAGGTCGACAGCGGTGGGCAACTCCTCACGATCGCGGAAGATGGGTGCCAGTCTCGCGGGCAGTTCCGGACGTTCAGCGAGCAGACGCTTCGGCACGCGATACGTCTCGATCGCGCGGTGCAGCCAGGTCGCCCACTTTGCATCCGCATGGCTGTAGCTGATGAACGCTTCGTACGTCAACGTCGCCACGGCAGTGGCCTTCCCGGTTCCAACACTGAGCTTCTATGTCCCGGAGTTTGTTGTAGAATCGCCGCCTTTGTCGGGGGGTCCAGCTACACGCGGGCATTGCACTGCGCTGTTTGCTTGAACCCGCACGGGCAGTTTCACCCGTCAAAGCCCGGCTTCTCAACAATAAAGCCTCTAAGGGGGATTCATGTCTACGCCGCTCATCATTGCGTTGGCCTGCGCGTTCGTTGCGCTGGCTTACGGCTTGGTGTCCATCCGCTGGATTCTTGCGCAGCCCGCCGGTAACCCGCGGATGCAGGAAATCGCCGCCGCCATTCAAGCCGGCGCGAAAGCCTATTTGAACCGCCAGTACACGACCATCGCCATCGTCGGCGCGGTGCTGTTCTTCGTGCTCGGTTTCGCGCTGACGTGGTACTCCGCCGTCGGCTTCCTGATCGGCGCGGTGCTGTCGGGTCTGACCGGGTTCATCGGGATGAATATCTCGGTGCGCGCGAACGTCCGCACGGCACAAGCCGCGCACAACGGCATGAACGCCGCACTCGCGGTCGCGTTCCGCGGTGGCGCCATTACCGGCATGTTGGTGGTCGGCCTCGGCCTGCTCGGTGTTGCCGGTTACTACGCGGCCATCCTGCCGATGGTCGGGGAAGACGCAGCCCTTCACGCGCTCGTCGGCCTCGCCTTCGGCGGTTCGCTGATCTCGATCTTCGCCCGACTCGGCGGCGGTATTTTCACGAAGGGCGCCGATGTCGGCGCAGACCTCGTCGGTAAAGTCGAAGCCGGCATTCCGGAAGACGATCCGCGCAATCCCGCGGTCATCGCAGACAACGTGGGCGACAACGTCGGCGACTGCGCCGGTATGGCGGCCGACCTGTTCGAGACCTACGCCGTGACGATCGTTGCCACGATGCTGCTCGCAGGTCTCGTAATGAAAGACGCCGGCTCCAACGCCGTGCTGTACCCGCTCGTACTCGGCGGCGCCTCGATCATCGCGTCGATCATCGGTACCTTCTTCGTCTCCGCGAAGGAAGGCGGCAAGATCATGAACGCGCTGTACAAAGGCGTGATCGTGTCGGGTGTGCTCGCGGGGATCGCGTTCTATCCGATCACCGCCTGGATGATGCCGCCTGAGCACGTGATGCCGCTGTTCGGCGCCTCGCTCGTCGGACTGATCCTCACCGCCGCGATGGTGGTGATCACCGAGTACTACACCGCGACCGAATACGCGCC
>JANLUG010000166.1:0-2238 GCA_031363335.1 Gammaproteobacteria bacterium | reverse complement strand
CCATCACCTGCTTGCCGAGTGTCTGACCGCGACGCCACAGTCCATAGCCGTTCAGCAGCAGATAACTTGCGACCGCCAGCAGCAGCACCCATACGATCCACCGGTAGTCGACGTAGTCTTCGGCGTCTTCGACCACACCGGCGATCATCACCAGCACCAGCGTGAGCGCCGGCACCAGGATGGCGTCGATCAGCGTCGCGACGAGCCGACGCAGGCGCCCCGCCAGAAACAGTCCGTCACTCATGTTGGGCCTCGACTTGAAACACCAGCAGCGCATTGCCGCCGCGTTGTCGCCCGACGTAGCCGTAGCCCGACGTCACCACGAGAAGATCGTCAGCGAGCATCGGTCCGTGCGCGTCGAACGCACCGCCGCTGGTGGCGACGCCATTCACCGTCGAATACTCGCGCCACGAATCGTAGGACCAGAGCAGCTTCCCGGTGTCGGCAGCAACGACCTCCAGAAAGCCGTCGATGCTGCCGGTGACCACGATGTCGTTGGCCGCGATGATCGCCGACGACAAGCCGAACACGCATTCCTCGTCGGCACAGCGCGACTCGCGCGTGTACGACCAGCGTTGTGCACCGGTTTCCACATCGAGCGCGTACAGCCCCGGCTTCGGCGTGCCCGGCGCGGGAAATCCTTTGACCTCTTTGTCGCTGATGGGCACGAAAAGGAGCCCAAGCGCTTCGTTGGCGGCCATGCCCCAGTGCACGCCGCCGATGATGCCGCCACGTCCGAGCTTCTGCGTCCACACAGGCGTACCGGTGTCCGGATCCATCGCGTGAACGTCAGCGGATTTCTGGCCGCCGACGAGCAGCTGACGGCCCGACTTCGTTTGCAGCAGCATCGTCGGCGCGCCGAAGTCCACATCGGGCCCGGTCGGCTCGTCGCAATTGGGGTGGTGCAGCGCCTTGATGTTGCACGCCGCGGTATACACGTCGTCTTTTGTGTACTGGCGTCGCCAGACGACTTTGCCGGTTTTCGCCTCTACGGCAAAAATCGAATCGCTCGTATCGGTGGCCGGATGCGTGAAGTTCTGTCCGGTACCAAAGAACAGCCAGTCGCGTTGCGCGTCGTAGCTGGGTGCACCCCACACCGCGGCACCACTGGGGCCATGTTCCTGCACGAATCCCCAGTGGCTGCCCGTCACGTGCGCTTCTTCTGCGATGGTCGGCAGATACCAGAGTTTTTTGCCGGTATTGATGTCGAAGGCGGCCATGCCGCCGCTGGTGGTACAGCAGCCATAGAACGGATTCATCGCCAGACCCACTTCCTGCGAAGCCACCGGCAGGAATACAGCGTCTTTCGTCACCAATGGCGTGCCGGAATACCAGGGTATCGGCTCATCGGCCACCACGGCGTGCCAGATGAGCTCGCCATTGACGGCGTCCACCGCATACAGCCCCTTAATACGGTCGTTGTAGAGCAGGATGTGCCGTTCACCGATCCGCCCTTGTACGATGGCGCTGCTGATGGAGCCCTCGTGTTGGTGTACCCAGCGCTCGCATCCGGTCGCCCGATCCAGCGCGACCAGTCCGCGACCGGCGTCGCCGACATAGATCGTATCTTCGGTAATCAGCGGGTATGAGCGCGGCGTGCTGCTCGCAAGGCCATACACCCATTTCAGCGTGAGTCTGGCCGCGTTTGCCGAGTCGATCGAAGACCTGGGTTGATAGCGCGTGTTGCGATGGTCGATACCCCAACCCGCCGCATAGGACGACTCGAGATGCGGCGCGGACTGCGACGTTTCGCAGGCTGCACCGACCGGTATCGCATTCAGCCCCAGCGCAAAAGCCAGCGCACCGGCAATGATTCGACTCACGAATCCTGCTTCGGCGGCATCTTGATCGAAAGCTCCGGACATCCCTTTGGCGGCGGTTGCAGCTTCTGCTTCGCAATCGGCCCGACGAGCTCGAGGAAATTTCCATCGGGGTCGAGTACATGCACGATCCCGCTGGTGTCGTCGCCGGTGCCCGAGCAGCAGGGTGCGATTTCGGAGAGGAACTTCGCGCCCTGCGCCTTCAGGATCTTCACCGCACGATCGAGGTCGGGCACCAGCAGCGCGATGCGGTCGATGCCGATGTGATTGATCGGCGGCGGATAGGCGGGTGCGGGGTTGTGTGGTGTGACCCATTGCGCGAGGCGCAGCACGTGTTGATCGCCGCGCGCCAGTGCGACGTCCGCAGCCTTGATCTGGAACGGTTGGTCCAGCCCGTATGCGCGCGCCTCTTCAAGCG
>JANLUG010000131.1:0-5371 GCA_031363335.1 Gammaproteobacteria bacterium | reverse complement strand
TCCCTTCCGGGCCTGACGGGGTTCACAACCTATCGTCGCGAGGGGACCGGAGTGGGTCACCATCGAGGGGCAGTATCCTACCTTAGGGGGGTAACGGTGGATAGCCGACCCCTCATTCGCGCGTTTCGATTCCTGTTCCATACTTCTCACGTCATCGCGATTCTGCTGGCCCATGCTGCTCGACATTTGGGTGATCTTCGCCGCCGGTTTGACCCTGCTGCTCGCAATCGGCGGCGTTGCCGCGCTTGTATGGCGCAGTCGGTCGGCGGGTAAGGGTCGCGCGGAGCTCGAGGCGCGCTGCGAAGCGGCGCGGGTTGCGCTAGAGGAAGGCAAGGCGCTGCTGGAAGCCCGCGGCGCGACACGGGACTGGAAACAGGAACTGACGGCCCGGCTCGAAGCGCTCGACGCACAAGCCGCCTCTACGTCTGAGCTGACGGCCGACGTCGCGGTTCGTCGGCTCGTCCTGCGTAGCGAGCTAACCGGCGAGAAAATCGATCTCACGCCGCACCTCAATCAATCCGGTGAACCCGATGCGGCCGGTGCATCCGCGCTGGAAACACTCAGGACAACACACGCCGCGCTCGAGGCGGAAAACGCTTCTCTCAAAGCCGAACGCGATGCCCATACGGCCGTCTCAGAACCCGGCGCTGCTCCCGCCAGTATGGCGCGCGAGCGAGAGTTGAAAGCGCTGGTGCAGCAGTTCACGCGCGATAGCCGTGAAATGCTGACATGCATTCAGACGCTCGAGTCGGAGAACAAGGAGCTTCGAACGAGTCTCGGCCTAACGGCGAAGAGCGCGGCCTGATCCGCCGCTCAACGAGCGATACGCCCTACCCTCACTGACGCACCAGCCGCATCGACGGCGACGCGGACTCGTCCGTCGATCGAAACGGATTGATATCGATCCCGCCACGCCGCAGAAAACGTCCGTACACCGTCAGGTGCTCCGGCGCGCAGCGTTGCGTGAGATCCATGAAGATCTGTTCGATGGTCGTTTCATGAAACGCCGCGTGGCTGCGGAACGACACCAGATAGCGCAGCAACGCTTCCGGCGGAATTCGGTGGCCGACGTATTGCACCATGATGCTTGCCCAGTCCGGTTGCCCCGTAACGGGGCATACGCTGCGGAACAGATGCGTGTGATGCGTTTGTCGCACCGTAACGGCGCCCGCGTCGACTTCGAGCAGATCCGGACACCAGTGATATACCTCGATGGTTACGTCGAGATCGTCGAGCGAACGACCCGGCATCTGCCCGACCGGTTCCGGTGTCTGCTCCACATCGAGCAGGTCGATGATCACCGGCGCACGAAATGCGAGCGCTAGATCGGAGTTCAGCGTCGTCAGCAACTCCGCGCGCGTCGCAAATATCGTTTGCGCGAACGAGTTGAGATAGAGCTTCAGCGACTTGCTCTCGACGATCGCCGCGGAGTTGCACGGCACCCGCAGCTTCACCAGTGCGATATCTGGACGTCCTTTTGCATTCAGCCACGAGAACTCGTAGCAATTCCAGGTGTCTTCCCCCTGAAATGGCAGATGCTCACCGACTCCAAACGTTGCGCGTAGCGGCACTCGCTCGATCGAGCGCAACAACGACGGCGTGTACGTCGTCGGATAGACGGAATCCTTGCCGAGCGGAAGATCCGGATGAACGACCGAAGCCATGAGATGTGTTGATGACGATGAACGATCCACTACAGCGAACGCACCGATGCGAGTCAACGGTAGCCGCGACCGGAGCCGATGAGCGGTCGGAATTACGGCCTCAGTGGCAGCGGTTTACCGGAACGTGCAATCAGGCGTAATGTCGCGGCAAAGAGAGAACAACAACAGTGAAAGGGTCCTGATGATCCGTTTGACCACGCAGGTTGAGGATAGAGAACTGGTTGCAGCTATCCACGCGTTGGGGCGCGACCGGGTCAAGCGTTTCGTGCGCCTCATGCTGCTCTACAAAGACGACCAACTGCTGCTCGAAGAATGTGCCGACATGGTGCTCGAAGAACTGGAGCGCCGCGCGTCGTCGAATCCGTAGCGCCGACCATCCACGCGCTCAATCGTTCTCGCCCACTTTGTAGATGATGTCGATCGCCGGAATATCCGACGCCGTTGCTTCCAGCGCGAGACGGCGACTCAGCATCAACTCGAACAGAATCGCGCTCATCCGCGTGAACGTCTGATACGAGTAGCGAACAAAAATACGATCGCTGAAACGTTTGCCGGCCACCACCGTCAGATCTTCCGTGCTGCCACCTGTGGCGGTGAGTTCGTCGATACCGAGTACGCTGCTCACTTCCTTGATCACCGGCGATGCGCCCTTCAAACCCAACGCGATCGCAGCACCCATGACGTTATTGCCTTCCTGCGCGGTAGCCGAACTCAAGGGGCGTCCGAGCACGAGGTAGGACAACGTCTCTGCGTCGGACATTGTCGGCTTCGAAAACAAGGTCGTCTCGATCGCGCGCGCCGGTCCCTGTATGCGCGCCCCTACCGTTACCGTGCGCGTCGTTTCGCGAATCGTCCGCGACGCGGTTGCATCCACATACGGATCCTGTGGCGGACCGGTGTACGTGAGTCGCCCCGATTCGATGGCGAGCTTCTGTCCGTACACTTCGAAGCTGCCGTCGACCAGCGACAGCGAACCATCGAGTTGCGCGATGCCTTCCGCGGATTGGCGCAATCGCAGCGTTCCGGTCAAACCCGTGTCGAGTCCGAACGCAGTGAAATGCACGTGATCCTTCAACACCACCTCCAGATCGACTTGCGCGCGCAATCCGCTGGAACGCTTCTCGACGCGATTGACCACGACGACGTCGTCGCTGACTGCAACTGCGCCCGGCGGTAACTCGCTCAGAGTGATTTCGGCGCGCGGAATCTCCACGGTTCCCTTGACGGCAACGAACCCTGAGCGCCAATCGACGTCGACCCCTCCTGCGACCCGCACCATTACGTCGGGAATCGACATCGGCAAGTCCGTAGCGTCGACGCGCGCATGGAACGCGCGCTTCTCGGTCAGCGGTGTAAGTAACGTGCCGTCGAGCGAAACCCGTCCTTTGTCGCTTTGTGCGGAGCCGCGGAGGGTCCATTCGTCGGCGCCGCTCAGTTGCATCGTCAGGTCGAGCGCCGTCAACTCGACGCGCGGTTCAGTGAGCACGATGCGCGCACCCGTCACCGCCAACGTTCCGTGCAGATCCGGTGCGGCGACAGTGCCACCAATCACGAACTCGCCGCTCAAGGCGCCATTCAGTTCGCCGACGCGCCGCGTGAACGTTGCAATGAAGCCGAGATCCTTTACCGATACAGTCGCGCGTCCGTCGAGCGGGGCCGAGCCGTCGAAGCCACCGATGTTCACCGACAGATCCACCACGCGCGACGAGCCGGTGTCGGCCTGCACCGTCACCCTTGCCCGATCGTCGGCGAGTTCGATGGCCGCGGTCAGCTTCGGCAGCTCGATGCCGTCGGCGGCATCGGTTCCACCCTCACCGATCAGGCGTAGCCCTTCCGTTTGCAAGCCCGCGGATCCATGCCAGCGTCCCGCATCGGCCGCAATGTCCCAGCGACCGACCACGGTTCCCGACAAGCGTTGCACGTCTTCGAAGCGGCTGGCGATCGTGGCGACCTGCAAATCCTCGACGGCGCCGGCGAGCCGAATGTGATCGTGGTCCATGCCGGCATCGTCCACGCACACCCGCCCGCTTCCCGATGGATGCAACCAGCAATGCGATGTCATGCTGAATGCACCACCGGCGATGGTTGCGTTGACATCGCGATCCAGCCTCCACCGCTCCGTGGGAAGCGTGAGTAGCGCGCCCTCTGCGACAACGACACGCCATCGATCGCCATCGCGGCGCGCCGACAGTTGCATCGCGCCGCGCTGATCGGCCACGTTCCAACCGAGCGTGCCGGTGAGCCCGTCGAGTGTGCCGCCCACTGCGGCCTCGATTCGATCGAGCTGCATGTCATTGCGCGACACGCGTTCGATCGTGACGCGAGCGTCTCCCGTCTTGCCGTCCTTTACGGTTGCATCGAGACGTGTTTTCGAAGACCGCCATTCGAGATATCGCAATGATCCGGAGTCGGCAGAAACATCCACATCTGGCGCATCGCGGCGCCCCGACACTTTGATCGTCGCGGATAGATCACCCTGCAATTCCGGCAGCAGCGTTGCGAGGTTCGGCATGTCGAGTCGCGCTTCACCTGCGACGCGATCGTTCTGCCATTCGAGCGCCGCCGTCGCATGGTTCGCTCCGGAGCGCACCTCCACGCCCCGTGCGGTCCACTTTCCGCCTGTTCTACTGATCTGCCCCGCCGCTTCTAACGGGGCGTTGTTAAGGCGCCCTGCCAGGGATCGAACCATGATGTCGAGGTCGTCTGCCTTCGTGTGGAGGTCGACGTGGCCGGAGACAGCGCCGGACAACGTCGGGGCGAACAGCGCGGGATCGAGATCATTCACGTCCATCGCCAGATCAACGGCCAACACCGGTGTCCGCGCGATGCTTCCGTGCGCTACCGCGCCACCGTGTTGCGACGTCAGCGACAGGTGCCGGATGTCGATCGCATCGAGCGAACCCTCCGCATCGAGCGCCACCTGCGCGGACGGAAGCTCCGGCACGTTGACGGCTGCTGCGCCCTGCAGATCGAATCGATCGAGCGTGCCGGTGGCGTGCGCCGTGAGTCCGGATACCCGCACCCGCTCGGAAATCCACTCCGCCAGCGTGGCGTCGAATTCGAATCGAGGCTGCATCTCGCCCAACACCCGCACCGTGCCGCGCGCGTCGACCACCATCGGCTCATCAACGCGCAGCGCTACGCCAATCCGTCTCAACGAATCACCCACTTCTATCCGCCCGGATGCCAACGGTTCCGTCAGGCGCCACGCCAGCGCGCCTTTGACGGCCACGTCTTCGTCCGCTGCAAATTCGAGGTCTCCCTCGATCCGATACGCCGCCGCCTGCAGGTCGATGCCATGCAGTGAATACGCGGCGCCGGCGTAAGAAACCTGCCCGCGCACGGCCGGCGCATAGTCGACGGGAACATCGTCCAGTTCTGTCCTGTCGACACGCAACGCGCGTATGTCCAGATCGAACCGCAGCAGCGGAAGCGCGAACACAATCGGCGCCGGTTTCGATGTGCCGTTCGACGTAATGCGCAACGAGGCTGCCGACAACCGATCGACAACGAATGTACTGCGCGCCAGAGACGCACCCCATGCGGGTACGACCTCGACCCTCTTCGCTTCGATCATCGTGTCGTCTGTTCGAATTCGAAGCACGTCGGCGCGCATGCCGTTCAACAACGTCCCGTCGAACCCCAACACCTCGATAGAGGTGCCCGATGCCGCGATCGACCTTTCGATGATCCACCGCGAACCGCTC
>JANLUG010000078.1:0-3345 GCA_031363335.1 Gammaproteobacteria bacterium | reverse complement strand
GAACGGTGGGCGGTGTATTGCGCAGATCGAGGTTTGCCGGACCCGCGCTGTTCGACAGGCCCGTGCCGATGTCGCCGCCGCGCAGGTCTAGACCGGCGCAGAAGAATCGTCCAGTGCCGGTGATGACGATGGCGCGAACGTCACGATCTTCGTTGGCGGCCAGCAGATGCCGCGTGACCGCATCGAGCATCGGACCGGAAATGGTGTTTTGTACTTCGGGACGGTTGATCGTCAGCGTTGCGACGTGATCGACGACTTCGTAAAGGACGTCCTGCTTAGCGGCGTCTTTCGGTTGGCTGGCCATGCTTTGCCCTGCGGATTTGTGTGATGGGGAACCCTAATTTGAAAGTCAGGGTGGCGCAAGGACGTTCACCGGATGGTCGCGTGCGCGGCGGCCGTCTATGGTTAATTGGAATTGCACAGGGGATGCGTATGACGATGTCACGGGACCGGCATGGAATGGTGGATCTGCTCGAGATCTATCATGCGCGCGCGCTGCGCAATCACCTGACGCGCGAACTTGCCCGACTCGACTCTGACGACACCATTCTGCCGGGCTACGACCCGGTACGGCGAGCCGAGGTCCGCGAGTTCTACCAAGCGATGCTGATCACCAGCGGCGGTCTGCTATACAGCCTCGGTGACCCGCCTCACTGAGCCGGTCGCGCCGGCATCTTCTCTTCGGATACGTCGTAACCCGCTTCGGTCGGAATGCACAGATACTGGCCGTCGGCCCGCTGTTCCATCCAGGGCGTCACGGTAACGATACGGTCGCGCCGCGCTCGGGCGACGGCATCGGCGGGTGATGCGGCATGGCCTAGCTTCTCTACCTGCCGCAGCGTCGGGAAGATTACGGTGTAGCGACCCGAGGCCGCGCCCACGAGTGCATCCGTTGGGGAGATCCAGACCGAGTCCACCGATTCGTGACCGTCGTGAAGCGCGACCTGGTCCGACGGTGCGTCTGCCACGAAGAAGTGCGTATCGAACCGCTTCGGCATCATTTCGGGTGTAATCCAGTGTGCGAACGGCACGAGCTGATCGCACGCGAGCCGCACATTCTGTTGTCGCAGGAATTCCTTGAAGCTGACCTCGCCGCGATTGATCTGCGCGCGATACGGCTCCAGATCCGCGAGCCGCGCGCCGGCGATCAAACGAGTTTCGCCTGCAGCGCGGGCGAGCAGAACGCCGCACTCTTCGTAGGCTTCGCGGATCGCGGCGACCTGAATCGCGCGTGTTGCGGGCACTGCAGATGCGCCGTCGCAGAAATCGGCGAGGGCGGGATCGTCGTCTTGCGGGTCGACCTTGCCGCCGGGGAATACCAGCGCGCCGGAGGCGAAGTCGATCTGGTGGTGCCGCACCACCATGAATACTTCGAGCACCGAATGATCGCCGCGCAACAGCAGGATCGTGGCCGATGGAACGGCCGGCGCGGGCGGCTTGCTCATCGCTGAGCGACTTCTTTGATGAACCGATCGAGCGTCGCGATCTTCTGCGGGGTGGGTCCCAAGGTGAAATCCGGCACGATCAGTTCGTCGACGCCGATCGCCTTGTACTGCGCCACGATGTCGCGGACCTCGGCCGGCGTACCGATGATGGTCGCCTGCGGGATTTTCGATTCGCGCATCTTCTTCAGGTACGCCTGATCGTCGCTCATGAACAATAGCGCCACTGCGCTGCGTTGAATCGACTTCGGATCGCGGCCGTATTTCCTGCAGTGGCCGTCGAGGATCGCCATCTTCGCTTTCAGCGTGTCGACGGTGCCCCACACGTTCCACTCGTCGGCGTATTGCGCCGTGATCCGTAGCGTCACCTTCTCGCCGCCACCGCCGATCAACAGCGGCAAGGTCTTCTGCAGCGGCTTCGGCTCGAGCGATGCATCGTCGAGTTGGTAGTACTTACCCGAGAACGTCGACTTCTGTTCCGAGTAGAGTCGCTTGATGACCTGGCAGGCTTCGTCGAGGCGCCCGAGCCGTTCGCCAGTGGTATAGAAAGGAATGCCGTATTGCTGGTGCTCGTTCTCCTGCCAGCCGGCGCCGAGACCGAGCACCACACGTCCGCCGGTGATGTGATCGAGCGTGGCGGCCATCTTCGCCAGCACGGCGGGGTGCCGGTAGGTGTTGCCCGCGACCAGCGTGCCAATGCGAACGCGAGGCACGAGTGCGCCGATGGCGGACAACGTTATCCACGCTTCGGGCCACGGTGTGCTGGTATCTGGAGCGTTCGGCATGAAGTGGTCGGCGTACCAAACGCCGTCCCAACCGGTCTGCTCGACGTGGCGCGCCAATGCGATGACATCGTTGAACGACTGCGAAGGGTTCGGCCAGAAGCTGAAGCGCATCTTGAGAATCTCGTCGGGGTAAGTCCCGATGTTCGCTTATGTATCCGGCTATGGCAAACTCGGGACGGCAAGGCGGCTGGGCCGATAGAGCCTTGCCGGAGGTCGATTTGAACAAGACCGAGAAAAGGACGAGCGCTGTGCTGAACACCGGCCGCATGCGACTGCGACCCATCTCGTCCGACGATGTCGACGCGCTCCACGCGTTGTGGACCGACCCCGATGTGCGCCGCTATCTCTGGGACGACCGCATCATCCCGCGCGAAACCGTCGCGCAGATCATCGCGCAGAGCCTCGCCACCTTCGAATCCGACGGCTACGGGTTCTTCGCGCTCGAAATGCAGGATCAATCCGGCGATCTGATCGGCTTTTGCGGCCACCGGCGCGCGGATATGGAAGGCCAGATCGAACTGCTCTACGGGATCCATCCGACTTACTGGGGCGAAGGGCTGGTCGCGGAAGCCGCGCACGAAGTGCTGCGGTTCGGGTTCGAATCGTGCGACTTCGATCGGGTCATCGCTGCGACGGATACGCCGAACCAGCAGTCGGTGCGGGTGCTGCAGAAGCTGGGTATGACGTTCGAGTGCCGCCGCGAGTTTCATGGCCTCGACACGGTTTTTTATTCGATGTCGCGCTCCGAGTTCCTCGAGTCCGACTGAAATCCATTGCGATTCAAGGGTTGTAGCGCATGCAGATCGGCGTGTTGCGGATCTCGTTTGTCCTGCCCGGATGTCGCTCGCTCAAGGAAAAGCGCCAGCGCCTTGGCGGATTGCGCGAGCACTACGGTCGCCAGGTCAACGTCGCCGTGTGCGAGACCAACTTCCAGGACGTGCACGACCGTGCCGAATGGACGTTCGTCGCCGTCGGGCTGACGGCGCGTCTCATCGACCAGACGCTGGTCGATATCGAACAGCGGATCATCGAGACGGTCGATGCGACCATTTCGGGAATGCAGCGCGAGACGGTTTGACCGGCGAGTTAGTCAGCGAATTGTTAGAGATGCTTGCGCG
>JANLUG010000034.1:0-4694 GCA_031363335.1 Gammaproteobacteria bacterium | reverse complement strand
CAACGATCAGATCGTGGTGAACAGTCGTCGCGTTGCCGATGTGGCGGAGATGAAGCCCACGCAGACGGGTCTCATCAAGGGTCTCGAACAGGAACTGCGCGAAGAAGGGAAACGCCGCGGCGAAGTGCCGGCCGACGGTTTCGACGTTACGGTCATGGGTGACCGCGAAATTCCATACTGGCTGCTGAAGCGCATCATGATGACGTGTCAGGCGACCGACTTTGCGAATGTCTCGCTCGCAGTCAATCGGGTAAAAGCCCTGCAACCCGATGCGACGGTTGCCGACGCAAATGCTGCCGTGGAAGCACCGCAGCCGGGAGGCGCATCGTGAGTGCCGTTGCGCGCATGCATTACGCATTGCCCTGGGAATCCTCGCCGGACAGCCGCGCGTTTCGCACACTGCTTGGAATCTGCCTGGCGCTATACGTTCTATTCGGCGTAGTCGTGCCGTGGATATCGATTGCGCCGCCGGTACACGACGAGTTCAAGTCGTTGCCGCCGCCGCTCGCGCACCTCGTGCTCGAGAAACCGCCGATCGTGATTCCGCCGCCGCCACCGGACGTGATCCGCGAGCCGTTGCCGCAGCCGGAAATGAAAAAGGAAAAGCCGCCGGAGTTGAAGAAGCCGGTGCCCGTGCTCAACAAGCCGGTAGTGGCGGAACCGACCGTCGCCGACGCGCGAGAGAAGGCCGCAATCTCGGGACTACTTCAGTTCAAAGACAGTTTTGCGGACATGCGCGATGCGGTCGATGTCGGCAAGCTCAATGACACCGGTGCAATTCGCCGCGGTACCGGCGATGCAGCGACGCTCGATCGTTCGCTGCTGACGTCCAATCACGGTTCGCGCAGCGCAGGTGTCAATGTCGCCTCCCTGTCGCGTAACACCGGCGGGGTTGCGCTGTCGGGTCGCGAAACGACCAAGGTCGACGCGCCGCCGGGAGCCATCGGGAATGGTGGTACCCGCGCGCATCCGAATAGCGACAAGGCGCTCGATCCACGCGAGCGTTCGATCGAAGACATCCGCCGCGTATTCGACCAGAACAAGGGCGCGATCTTCGCTATCTACAACCGCGCGCTGCGTCAGGATCCGTCGCTGCAAGGCAAGATCGTGCTGGAACTGCAGATCGATCCGACCGGTCACGTACTCGACTGCCGCGTCGTATCGTCAGAACTGCCCGACCAGAGTCTCATGGACAAAATCGTCAGCAGAATTCGCATGTTCGACTTCGGCAAGCGCGATGTCGGCACCACGACGATCAGCTATCCGGTGCAGTTCCTTCCGACCTGACCGATTTTCAACGCTCTGCTTTGGCGACGATCGAGACGCTGATACCGATCTGATCCGCGACGCGCAGCGCGCCGCCGAGCGCGCTGAACGGCTCGAGGCCGAGCGTCGCATGATCGATAACAAACTCGGCTTCGGCCGTCAGTTCGTTGCCCTTTCGACTCCAATGCATGTCGACCGCTACTAACGCAACGTGGTCGCGCGTCCTGATCGATAGCTGCACCTGTGTCGAATCCGGTTCCACATGCAGCGGCACCGCATGCACCACGATGTACGGCCACGCCTGCGCGTCGAGCAGTTTCGGTCCCAACATGTTCGCTCGGGTGCCGTCGATATCCGATGGTGTCGGCTGCATCGCAAAATCGGCTCCGGCCGCCGCGCGCGCGGCCGCATCGTCGACGATGAAGCCGGCAACCGGAACGAACAGATCGGCGCGCGCCTTGCCTAAGTCGTCGGCGAGATACACGAATCCGTCGAGGTCGCGGCTCGCAATGATGTGATTGTGACCGAGCGAAGCGAGCGGGCCGGTGCGATAGACCTTCAGGGTCAGTGACGAGCGTGTCGATATGATCCTGTATGACTCTTCGCGCGGAACGGTGGAATAGAACGACGCGGGGAAATCGGTCGGGAAGCCGCTGACCGGCGGTGTGGCTGCGGGCGCCGGCGCGCGCGGTGCGCAACTGGCCGCCGTTGCAGCGAATACGACAATTGCGAGCGCTCGTCCGTATGCACGAATCATGGCAAATCCGGACCCGGCTCCAATGCGGATCCGCGGATGACCGCGACGATGCGCAGAACTCTATGGCGAAATGCGAAGGCCAGGATCGCGGCGTAGGTGGCTGCGCCGAGAGTTGCCTGCACTAGTAGTTGGACTTCGTTGGGCCATTTGTCCATCTGCAACAGATGGTCCGCCAGCGCCACTATGGCAATCATCGCGGCGCTACTGATCGCGGCCGGTCGGATCGGCGAAATGAACTGTAGCCAGCCGATCCCGATCAGGCGGTGGTTCAGAATCAGAGCTGGGAGCATGGCGATCGGATATGCGATGACCCAGGCCCACGCGACGCCTTCGAGGCCCCATCGAATTCCAACGAGAAAGGCGGGGGGCATGACTGCGAAGGCAAATAGATTGATCCACATGATCGCTCGAAAGTGGCCGGTCCACATGATCACGTGCGGCGCCAACATCTGCATGACGTGAAACGCGACGTACGCACACAGGATGCGAAGCGGGTCAGCCGCTGCGAGCCACTGCTCACCGAACAGCACCGGGATGATCGCATCCGCAGTCAAGGCGATGCCCGCGGCGATCGGCAGGGCGAGGTAACTCAGACCCTCGGTCAGAAGCAGGAAGTAGCGCCGCAATAGATTCTGATCCGCCTGCGATCGGGTGAAGACGCCCGGAACGACCCGACTCATGACCGACGCGAGCTCCTGCGTCGGAACATTGGCCAGGACGAGGGCTATCGAGAAGATCCCCGCATCGTCTTTACCCAGTATCCGACCCACGATCGCTGAATCCGCGTTGCCGTACCCGTACCACGCTGAATGCGCGACGAGAACGCGCCAGCCGGCGGTCAGCGGTCGCAGCAACGAGGCTACCTTGCGTGGTATGGCCAGCGCGTAGGGGCGTAGACGAAGGATCAGGACGAGCGTGACGAGCGCGCCGACAAGCGTGTTGGCGATCAAAGACCACGGTCCGAATCCTGCGCTTGCCGCAATGACCAACACCGTGGCGGACGCGCAGACCTGTACGAAATTGACCGTGGCGAGTTTCTGAAACTGCAGATCCCGCTGCAGCAGGGCGCGCGGGATGATCTGAAGCGCATCGATCAGAAACGTGAAGCTCAGCACCATGATCATCGGCCGCAAACCCGGTTCGTGAAAGAACCCGGCGAGCATCGGCGAGGCGAGTGCGAAGATCGACATCAGCCCCAACGACAGGATTACGCCGAGACCCGCGAGGCGCGCGACCTGTTCGTTCGCCAGCGTGCGATCCTGCAGCACGACCGACTCGAGTCCGAAGTTTTCGACGAGACGCGCGAGTCCGATCGGAATGGTGGCCATCGCAACCAGGCCGTAGTCGCCGGGCGTCAAGATGCGGACTGCGTACAACGTCGCACACCAGCTGACGAGTTGGCCAATCCATCGCAGTCCCGCCGTCCAGGCGATGCCGGTGAATAGTGTACGATCGAGTTCGCGAGTGTTCATGCGGACGCAGGTCTCCGCGAGGCTGATTGCCTAGATCGATGAGACATTCGCGGGGGAACCCAGGAGTCGCGGCGCAGCGCGCATGTAACCATCCCGAGGCCTACAAGGCTCCCGTGTTTATGTAATGCGGCAGGATGGAGTTGCGTATGCATACCCGGGAATTCGACGCGAACGGACGACAGTAGCAAGAGTAGGCAAAGAAGATCTCATGTGCGGCTTCGTTTCCTACATCTCTCTTACGGGAGCGCCACCTGATCGGTCTGTGGTCGCACGTATGACCGATCTGGTTGCGCACCGCGGACCGGATGATTTCGGATATTTTTTCGAGGATTGCGTCGGATTCGGTTTCCGCCGTCTCGCAATCCTCGACCTCGCAGCATCCGGGCACCAGCCGATGGCGAGTGCGGATGGCCGCTTTGTGATGGTCTTCAACGGCGAGATTTTCAACTACGTAGAGCTGCGCAAAGAACTCGTGTCGTTGGGACATCGGTTCGTTTCGTCAGGCGACACGGAAGTGCTGCTGACGGCGTACATGCAGTGGGGTGCCGATTGTCTGCGCCGCTTGAACGGTATGTGGGCATTTGTCGTCTACGACCGGACCAAGCGGAGAATCTTCGGGGCGCGCGATCGATTCGGCGTAAAGCCACTGTACGTGCATCGAAACAGCGAGTGCATCCTGCTCGCCTCGGAGATCAAGGCGATCCGTGACGCGGGTGTTGCCGATCTGCGGATCAACTGGACGACCGCTGCGTCGTTTCTGATCGAGTCGCGTCTCGATCATTCAGCCGAGACGTTCTATGAAGGTGTAGAGGCAATTCCGGCGGGGACTGCTTTCGAGGCAGATGCGCAAGGCAACTGGAAACAGTGGCGCCATTGGGATCTCGACGCTGTGGTGCGGCAGATCGAACTGCCGCCCGATCCGGTGGCCGCGTTCGGTGAGTTGTTCGAAGACGCCGTGCGGTTGCGCCTTCGCAGCGACGTGCCGGTCGGCGTCCTGTTGTCAGGCGGGCTCGATTCGACGTCGATCATCTGCAGCATGGCGCGACAACTGGACGGCTCTACCGAACTGGGCGCGTATTGCTTCTCTGCCGATGAGTTCGACGAGACTGACCTCGTCGCCGCGACCGCACGGCAAACGTCCGCCGACATTCGCCGTCTGACGTCGATTTATGGCAAGTTTCGCAAGCCGCTGTCGTGGC
>JANLUG010000017.1:0-2717 GCA_031363335.1 Gammaproteobacteria bacterium | reverse complement strand
CTGATTGTTCTCGGGGATACGCAGCATTTCGCGCAGCTCCGCCTCGTGCGACAACGGGAAGTTGAATACCGATCCGCCGAGACCGAGCGCGCGCGCGGCGAGCAGCAGATTCTGCACGGCCGGAAATGCGCTGCCGCCCGGTGTGCCGTGCCGACCTTTCAAGCCGAGCACCGCAATGACCGCCGGACACTCCGCGAGGTGCTGTACGAGATACTCCACGCTGCGCAGCGACAGCCGCTGCGAACGCGGCAACTCATCGATCGCATCGCTCCGGTCGGCATAGCGCGCGATGTAGCGTTGCCACGGCGTCTGCGACCACTGCTGCATCTGCGCTTTCACGGCTGCGTCGCGAATGATCACAAAACGCCAGTCCTGCGCGTTCTGCCCGGACGGCGCGCGAATCGCCGCATCGAGCAACTGGAACAACACGTCTTCCGGAATCGGATCCGGCTTGAACCGGCGCAAGGCGCGCGCGGTGTAAAGCGTTTCGAACAGCGGATAGTCCGTCATGGTCAACGCTTTCCGGCGAACAATTGCGCGGCACCGTGACCTTGTTGGATCGCCGGTATGTACGTTGCCAGACGTTTGTCCGTTGCCGGATCGGTGAGATCTACGGTGCGTCCCTCTTCGGCCGACAGATACGCCGCCATCGTCAACCGCACGATCTCGCGGCCATAGTTCCAGTCGAGCAGTGCGGGCCGCTTGTTGGTGAACGCCTGCACCGCGTCGATGTTCTCATCTACGTAACCGTACAGATCAGGCTCGTTCGGCTGCACCGCGAGCAAGCCTTGGCTCGCCGTCGATTTTTCGAGCGCGAGTTCGGCATCCACAACACCCGCTGCCGCGGCATCGCCGATGAAGATCTCGAGCGGCGAGCGCAGGCTGTTTGCTTCGAGCGCATAACCCGGGCCAAGCCCGTCGAGCAGCAGCCGCAAGCCTTGTTTGTCGTACATCCACGACACCGTGAACTGACCCTGCACGCGTTGCCCGGTATCCGGATTCAGGAACGTCACGATGCCGGTCGCGAAATCCTCGGCCGGCGTCTTCGCGTAGTCGACGCCGTGTTTTGCGCGCAGTTCATCGCGATAGCGCGGCAGCCCCCACTTCAACAACGCCACTTGCGCGTTAACCGATTGCGGCACGAGAAAGGTCGGCGATTTGCCGGGCGGCGTCAGCGCATACCACGACAACGCGATCGAGTGGCAGCCCATATCGGACAGCACACCACCGCCCTGCTGCGTCGGATCCCAGAACCAGGCGTTGTGCGGACCCGCGTGTTCCTCTGCCGATCGCGCCAATGCGAGCGGACCCATCGCGCCGATGACTCCGCGCAACTGCCGTAGCGCGCTCTGCACCGATTTCATGTGAATCTGGTTTTCGAAGTACGCAGTCGGCGCACCGATCTGCTTCGCCAACGCCATCACGCGATCGGCTTCGGCAAGATTACGCGCAAGCGGCTTCTCGATGATCAGCCCCGTCAGCTTCGCACCGGACGCAACGGCCTTCGCAGCTTCTTCAAGCGCCGACACGCGCGTGAAGTTCGGGCCGAAGAACGCCAGCACGTCGCAATTGCGAGCGAGCTCGCCGATGCTCTTGTAGATCGTCCCGGCGCCAAGCCCGTTGTCGCGCACGAATTTCGAAAGACGTTCCGGAGGCGAGCGCGAGAACAGCCCGGATACCTCGACACCGCGCACACTCACGAGCGAACGCAGTTGAAATTCGGAAATGAAGCCGCCGCCGATGATGCCGTAGCGTAGTGTCATGGTGTGATCAATCGTCCAGTGTGTCGTCCGGCAAGCCCGCTGCTAACGGTTCCGGTCGGGTGCAGGTGGTATCCAGATTTATGTGCGCGCCGATCTCCGACGCGCGAATCGAACTCTCCATCAAATCAAGAACGTGCAGCGCGAGTTCACCCGACGCGCGGTGCGGCCGTTTACGTTGCGCGCCGCGCACCATGTCCGCAAGGCCGATGCCGCGGCTCTGTTGCGCATTGCCGTGCGTCAGCGGCACATCGTGCCAGTCGTCGCGGAAGTGCCGCTTGATCTGCACCGGGCCGCCGAACGTATTCGGATCGGGCACCGCGAGCGTGCCTTCGGTGCCGTAGATTTCGATCCAGCGGTTGCGCGATGCCTGTACGTCGAAGCTCGTCACCAGCGTCGCAACCGGGCCTGACGCGAAATCGACGACGCTCGCGACATGCGTCGGCACCTGCACCTTGATGTGCCGGCCTTTCAGCGGTTCGCTGCCGATCACCCGCTCTGCGCGCGAGATGCGCGCCGAACTTGTGATCCGCCGTGCCGGACCCAGCAGCACGACGAGCGCGGTGAAGTAGTACGGACCCATGTCGAACATCGGGCCCGCACCGAATTCATAGAAAATCTGCGGCCGCGGATGCCAGCCTTCGGGACCGGGCGACAGCATGAACGCGTTGGCGCCGAGCGGCTCGCCGATCGCGCCGGAATCGATCAGGCCTCTGCACGTCTGCAAACCGGCGCCGAGAAATGTATCCGGCGCACAACCGATGTGTAGTTCTTTCGATCGCGCCGACGCGACCAGGCCGCGGCCTTCCTTGACCGTTAGCGCGAGCGGCTTCTCGCAGTAGACGGATTTTCCCGCATCGAGCGCCGCCTGGCTGACGCCGACATGCGCTTGTGGAATGGTCAGGTTGACCACCAGATCGACTTCCGGATCCGTCAGCAATGCGTCCACCGACAATG
>JANLUG010000013.1:0-1174 GCA_031363335.1 Gammaproteobacteria bacterium | reverse complement strand
CTGTGATGTCCCAACAAGTCAAAAGCCGGTGCCAGGCACCGGCTGTTGACTTGTTCATCGGTTCACCCGCTACGGGCACACGTTGGCTGAAGGGTGGATACGCTGCGATCAGGTGGAGGGAGGCTTGATGCGCCGTCCCGTTACGGAACCCTGAGGCGCCATGGATGGCGCCGTTCGGAGCGCCCAGGGACGGCTCGAGCGTGTCCGGCGCATCAAGCCTCCACCTCCACTGGGAATCAACGCGCAACCACCACCGAGACGCTATCGAGCGTGTCCGAGTTTCCGCACGAGCAGATCAGGGTCCGACAGCGTGATCGCGTCTGCGCCCAGTGCGAGCGCCGTCTCCATCGAGGCATCGTTCGAATCCACGTTCCACAGGTTGACGCGCAGGCCGAGCCGGTGCGCCTGCGCGACGTCGTCTGCGGTAACGTCGCCGACGAGCGGACCCCACCAGTCGCCGCCGGCGGCCGCGATGGCCGCGGGCATGCTGTCGCTGTAGCGCCTTGGATCGTATGCGCCATACAGAAGGTATGGATCGATCGGACCGAGCTTTCGATTCAGCGCAACGACACTCGAGGGATTCAGCGTTAGAAAGTCGGTTTCGATTTCGCTGCAGAGTTCGCGCGCCGCGCGTAATACGTCCCACTCGAATGCCAGCAGAACACTTCGGCGTTCAACTCCCGCAGAGGTGATCGCATCGACGACGCGTTCAACGAGTTCATTCGGGTGCGAGCTGACGCTGCGTTGATACGGTGAAGATTTGATTTCGATCCACAGCGTCGCCTGTGCGTTGTGTGCCGCATATGCTTCGAGCAAACCCGACAGCGTCGGAATTTGCTCGCCGTCCACCGGCCGATAGTTTGGATACGCTTCGAGTTCCTTCGAACCAGGGCGATACCTTCCGACGTCGAACGTCTGCAGGCCATTCAGCGTCAGCGCGCAGATCGGCGGCAGCGGTGCTTCGAGCCAATTGCCCGACCGATCGCGCGCGATTCGCGGATTCAACAGATAGTCGTGGTGCGCAACGACGTGTCCATCGGACGACAGGTGGACGTCGAATTCGATGCCGTCAAACAATTGCTGCAGGCAATAGATAAACCCGGAACGGCTGTTCGGCGGAAACCGACCCGCGCAACATTCGCTGGCAACGATCTGGACGGTCATCGATACGCTC
>JANLUG010001068.1:0-3413 GCA_031363335.1 Gammaproteobacteria bacterium | reverse complement strand
GGCTTGAGCGTGTCCGCCGCACCGACCCGCCGCCGCTCGACCCCTTTCGAAGTCGCGCTCGACCCCATTCGAAGTCGAATGCAGGCGCTAGTCCGGTAATCCAGGCTGACCACGCAACACCGGCACGGCGATTTCGGCGAGCGACTGCAACAACGTATCCTGCGCACTGCGGCGCCGTGCCGCACCCGAGCGCAGTCGTTTGTAGCGGCCGTCGGACTGCAGTACCCAGGCCTGACAGTTGTCGGCGTTGTACAGGTCGAACGACTCGCCGATCACCCGCCGCAACATCAGCTTGTCTTCGATCGGGAACGCGGTTTCGACACGACTGAAAAAGTTGCGCTCCATCCAGTCGGCGCTCGACAGGTAGACCTTCGGTTCACCGCCGTTTTCGAAGTAATACACGCGCGCGTGCTCGAGAAACCGGCCGACGATCGAACGTACCTGAATATTGTCGGAAACACCGGGCACACCCGGACGTAGCGCGCACATGCCGCGCACGATCAGGTCGATCTTCACGCCGGCTTGCGAAGCGCGATACAGCGCTTGGATCACCTGCGGATCGATCAGCGCGTTCATCTTCGCCATCACGCGCGCGAGCTGCCCCTTCGAGGCCTGCTCGGCTTCGTGCGCAATCAGATCGAGCACCGATCGCTGCAGCGTGAACGGCGATTGCAGCAGCTTCTTCAGGCGACCGGGACGCCCCATCGCGGTCAGCTGCTGGAATACTTTCTGCACGTCTTCGCCGATCGCTTTGTCGCACGTGAAGAGTCCGTAGTCGGTGTACGCACGCGCCGTCTTCGCGTGGTAGTTGCCCGTGCCGAGGTGAACGTAGCGGCGCAACACGCGACCTTCGCGCCGAATCACCATGCTCATCTTCGCGTGCGTCTTGTGCCGGACCACGCCGTAAACGACTTGCGCGCCCGCAGCCTGCAATTGGTTCGCGAGTTCGATGTTCGCCTGTTCGTCGAAGCGCGCGCGCAGTTCGATCACCACCAGCACGTCTTTGCCCGCGTTCGCCGCATCCACCAACGACTTCGCTACGGTTGAATCGAAGCCGGTCCGATACAACGTCTGACGGATCGACAGCACATCGGGATCTGCCGCCGCCTGCCGCAGAAAATCGACGACCGGAGTGAAAGTCTGGAATGGATGGTGCAGCAGCAGATCGCCCTTACGGATCACGTCGAACATATCTTTGTTGTCTTTCAGGCGCTCGGGCACACCGGGAATGAACCCCGGGAATTTGAGGTCGGGTCTATCCACCAGATCCGGCAACGCCGACAGACGATTCAGATTCACCGGGCCGCGGCATAGATAGATGTCGTTCTCGGTGAGACCGAATTCGTTCATCAACGAAGCACTGATGTCCGCGGGCGCGTCGTGCGTGATCTCCAGACGCACCTCGTCGCCGAATCGGCGCGTCGGCAGTTCGCCTTCGAGCGCGCGCAACAAGTCGTCGACTTCTTCTTCGTCGACGAACAGGTCGCTGTTGCGCGTCACTCTGAACTGGTAGCAACCGGTGACCTTCATACCCGGGAAAAGATCGCCGACGTTCGCGTGCACGATCGACGACAGGAATACGAAATCGTACGGCGCCTGCGCAATCGACGCCGGCAATCGCACGAGCCGCGGTAGCGAGCGCGGCGCCTGCACGACAGCTTTGCCGCTGGCCCGGCCGAACGCATCCTTGCCTTCGAGCGTCACCATGAAGCTCAAGCCTTTGTTGAGCACCTTTGGAAACGGATGCGCCGGGTCGAGTCCTACCGGGCTCAAGATCGGCACGAGATCATGCGTGAAGTAGTGCCGCAGCCACTGCGACTGCTTCTGATTCCATTTGTCGCGCGGAATGAAGCGGATGCCTTCTGCGTCGAGGCGCGGCAGAAGCAACTCGTTCAACACGCGGTATTGCTCGTCGAGCAACTCGTGCGCGACCTGCGAGATCGCGCGCAACTGTTCGGCGGGTGACAGGTTCTCGGGACCGCGCTGCGCAGCGCCGAATGCCTGTTGGTGAATCAGCCCGGCGACGCGGATCTCGAAGAATTCGTCGAGATTCGCATTGGCGATGCACAGAAACGACAGCCGTTCCAGCAATGGCACGTCGTCGTCTTTGGCCATTTCGAGCACGCGGCGATTGAATTCAAGCTGCGACAGCTCGCGGTTGATGTAGAGCTCCGGGCTGGCGAGATTCGGGGTCGGTGCGTTCATCGCGCGCGCGTTCTGGTGAGTCGTCAACGGCGGGAGAGCTTATCATGTCGCTCTTCCGTGACCACGAGATGACAGATGCGAGACGAAGTATTCCGCAGTCCGCGCAGCCAGATCGTCGATTTCGTGTTCGATGAATCGGTGGCCGCTGCGTTTCCGGACATGATCCGCCGCTCCGTCCCCGGTTATGAAACCGTCATTCCAATCACCGGTTTGATCGCGGCGCGACACGCGCGTTCCGGCGCGAAATGTTATGACCTCGGCTGTTCGCTCGGCGCCACCGCAATGGCAATTCTGCGCCAGCTCGAAACGCCGAACTGCCGGATCATCGCGGTGGACGATTCCGCAGCGATGCTCGATCGCGCGCGTGCGCTGCATGGCGATGAAGCGCGTATCGAATGGGTGCATGCGGACGTGCGCGACATTGCGTTCGACAACGCCTGCGCCGTGGTCATGAACTACACACTGCAGTTCGTGCCGAGCGAGGATCGTCTGCCGTTGCTGATCCGCATCAGGGAAGGCCTCGACCCGAGCGGCGTATTGATTCTCTCCGAAAAGGTCCGCTTCGCCGACGATTGGGAGCAGAACTACTTCGACCACACACACATCGCGTACAAGCGCGCGAACGGCTACAGCGCGCTCGAAGTCGCACAGAAGCGAACGGCACTCGAGAACGTATTGACTCCGGATACCATCGAAGACCACGAAGCGCGTTTTCGCGCGGCCGGATTCGGTCGTGTGCACATCTGGTTCCGATGCCTGAACTGGGTGTCGTTCGTCGCGATGTTGTGACGATCCGGGAACTCCTTCCGCTGTGGGAGCGCGCCTTTGCATCGCTCCCCGAATGGCGCGCTCTGGTTCCGCTGTTGGAACGCAACATCGCTACACACGGTGACAGCCGCGCATGGCTCAGCGCCATTGCGGCGCTGCCCGATGTCCAAACCGTCGACGTCGATGTCGGCGCGACCATTCGCGTCGGCTGCGCGACCGACCTAGGCGACTCCGCTCGGGACGTCATGTACCAAAATCTGCTGGCGCTGCATCCGTGGCGAAAGGGACCGTTCTCTCTGTTCGGCATCCACATCGATACCGAGTGGCGCAGCGACTGGAAGTGGAGTCGCGTGTCACCGCACCTCAGTCCGCTCGCGGGCCGCACGGTGCTCGATGTCGGCTGCGGCAACGGTTACTACGGCTGGCGGATGTGCGAAGCG
>JANLUG010001041.1:0-1760 GCA_031363335.1 Gammaproteobacteria bacterium | reverse complement strand
CGGTGTGGTTTGCGAGCTTGTTCGTTCTGCTCGTGTGTTTCGTGCATTGGGAACTGGTGCAGGCGAACATGCGCACCCCGGCGCGACTGGCGGCAGCGCCGTTCATCACCGGTTTGATCTTGTACGTCGTCAGCGTGTTCGTGTGGATCGGCGCGATGGTTGCGCACTTTCGCCGGCGACCGGATGCCGATCAGTGACGCGACCGTTTCGTTCTCGTCACTCCCTCTGCTGAGCCTGAACGAGGTAGTCGACCAGCGCCTGAATGTTCGCGGCCGCGCGCGCCTTCCCCGATCCGTTGTCGCCCTCCTGTTCCGCGAAGACGTCACCCCAGACCGGCATATGCCGGTCACCGTGCACCTTGACGATCTCTCGTCCGTCGATGACGTCGGTTACCCACGTTCGGGGAAACGCACCGCCGTTGCGCGCCGCAAGATAACGCAGGTCCGGAACGAGCCCCGCCGTGTCGGCTGCGGCGGGTCCAGCGCCATCGGCGTACCGGCCGTGACAGTTCGCACAGTGGGTGCTGTACAGCTCGCGGCCCGACGACTTCGGCTTCGAACACCCTGCGACGACAAACAGCATCACGACACAGGATCCGACGATCACGAAAGCGCTACGCATGGTCGAATCCTCGTTTTGTCTGATGCTACACCCGCCCATTCTGAAGCCTCCGTGCCTCCTACCTCGATTCCTATACGAGCTTCCACCAATGACGCGTCGCGCAATTCGGCGAACAATCGCCCTCGTATCATCCGGAGACTCGACTATGCCGTCCAAATCATGGAAGTCCATTCTGGTCGCGGTCCGCGACCCGGTCGCGCGGAAACAGACCGCAATCCGCAAGGCTGCTCGGATCGCGGCTTTGACCGGCGCGCGCATCACCCTGTTTCATACGTTCTCGGCGCCATTCCCGTTGCCGGAGCCGTTGCCGTCGGACCCCAAAGCAATACTGCGCATGGTTGGCAAACAGCGGCGCGATCAGTTGCTGAAGCTGGCACGCCCGCTGCGCGCGCAGGGTCTCGACGTGCAGTGTGAAGTCGTTTGGGACTTTCCCCCCGCACACGCGATCGTGCGTCATGTTCTCGCCGGCAAACCCGATCTGGTGGTGGCCGAGTCGCACCGCCACACGCGGATCGCGCGATGGTTTCTCGCCAACTCGGACTGGGAGCTGATCCGCGAGTGTCCATGCCCGGTGTGGTTCGTAAAGCACGAGCGTCTTACGAATAAGTCGCTCGTCCTCACGGCGATCGATCCGACCCATGCGCATGCGAAGCCGTCCGGGCTCGATGATCGGCTGCTGCAGATGGCTGCGTCGGTGACGCGGCAACTGGGCGGGCGAATCGCACTGATCCATGTCGATGACATCAGCCGGATTCTGCCGCCGCGACTCATCACGCGTCCCGCAAGCGAGTTGGGTGCCTTAGGCGTGGTGACGATGGAACTGATCGGTCGTCTAGCGAAACGCAATCACGTTGCCACGGCGGCGCGCGTGTTGAAGATGGGTGTCCCCGCCGAGGTGCTCGTCGCGAGCGCCGCTGAACTGAAGGCGGACCTGCTCGTCATGGGCGCTGTATCGCGCAGTGGGCTCGGCCATTCCCACATCGGCAGCACGGCGGAGGCGGTGATCGACGGCGTGACGTGCGACGTGCTCGTCGTCAAACCGCGGCTATTCAAGACTGCGGTGACGCGCAAACACGCGAAGCTGCCCACCTGATCGAAGCGGAATTCGCACATGTCCGAAGCCGACGTCGACGCGGCAC
>JANLUG010001032.1:0-5893 GCA_031363335.1 Gammaproteobacteria bacterium | reverse complement strand
CACAGCGCGAGCTTCTCGGCATTCGAGAGCTTGGGATCTTCCAGCAGTTTGTTGCGATCATCCATTGCCTGAGCCACGACAGTTCTCCAACCGGTGTCGCAGCAGGATACCCGTCGGCGCGACTTGTCACTATCGGGCTTTCGATCCTACAGTGAGCGCCTCGTGCGTCCTTTCGGTATCCGCCCATGCAAGCGACAGTCGAATCCACCGGCGCAACGCTCGGCGCCATCGTCACCGGCGTCGATCTCACACAACTCGATGCCGCGCAATGGCAGGCCATCGATGCCGCGTTTCTCGAGCACGCGGTACTGGTCTTCCCGGGCCAGCACCTGTCGGCGGGTGCCCAAACGGCGTTTGCGGAACGGTTCGGCGACATCGAGCACCTCGTGGCCGACCGCAAAATCGTGCCGATCAGCAATCGGCGCGCGGACGGAACGCTGTTGCAGGATCACGAACACGGCATGCAGGTGATGATCGGCAACGAAGGCTGGCACACGGACAGTTCGTACATGCGCTTGTCGGCGAAGGCATCGGTGCTCTCCGCGCATGTCGTACCGAAGCAAGGCGGACAAACGGAATGGGCCGACATGCGCGCCGCGTACGCAGCACTCGATGACGCGATGCGAACGCGCATTGCCAACCTCTGCGCCTATCACTCGTTGCGTTATTCGCAAGCGCGCATCGGCCACGTCGCCGCGGCCGGTTCGAGTTACGGGTTCCACGAAGAACAGCCGCCGCTGCGCCCGCTGGTGAAAATTCACCCGCAGACCGGGCGCGCGGCGTTGTACATCGGTCGTCACGCATACGGCATTCCGGGCCTCGACCCTGAGGAGTCGGAAGCGCTGCTCGACGATCTCGTCGCATTTGCGTGCCGGCCGCCGCGCGTCTACGCGCACACCTGGACGCCGGGTGACGTCGTGATATGGGACAACCGCTGCGTGTTGCATCGCGCGCGACCGTACGATCACCGTGAGGCCCGCGTGATGATGCATGTCCGCGTAGCCGGCGAACCCGCCACCGAACTCGCAGCGAACTGACGCGGGTCGCGCGTTGGCGCGCAGCCGATGATTCACCTGACGCCGCTGCGGGACTTGACGCTGAATGCGCCGCCCAGTGTCGGCCGCGCTGCGTTTCTCAGCGCCGCAAGCGGCCTCGTCGAGATCGGCCAATACCTGTACGTCGTTGCCGACGACGAGTTGCAGCTCGGCGTGTTCCCCGCGCAAGGCAACGCGCACGGCAATCTGCTGCGCCTGCGCGCCGGCGAACTGCCCGATTCGTACAAGCAGCGCAAAGCACACAAGCCTGATTTCGAGGTGCTGGTGCGGCTGCCGCCGTTCGCCGGTTTCCCGGGCGGCGCGCTGCTCGCGATGGGGTCGGGCTCGACCACAAATCGCAACACCGGCGCGTTGCTTTCGTTAGCTGCGGACGGGCGCGCGTTCGGCATGCCCCGTTCGATCGATCTTTCCGGTGTCTATGGTCCGCTCGCGCCGCGGTTTCATACGCTGAACATCGAAGGTGCCGTGGTGGTCGGCGACACATTCGTGCTGATGCAGCGCGGCAACAAACACGATGCGCAAAGTGCTTACGTACATTTGCGGCTACCCGACGTGCTGGCGGCGCTCGCCTCGACGAACTCGTTGGGCGCTGCCGTTCCGACTAAAATCCGCAGCTACGATCTCGGCGCAATCGACGGCGCGCCGTTGTGCTTCAGCGACGGCGCAGCGTTGCCCGACGGCAGCATCGTGTTCACCGCAATCGCCGAAGCCGCCCGCGATAGTTACGACGACGGTCCGTGCAACGGAGCTGCAATCGGCGTCACCGACAGCGTCGGAACGTTGCGGTTGCTGGAACGCGTCGAGCGCGGTCACAAGATCGAAGGCATCGATGCGCGGGTTGATGGAACGCGGGTTCTGCTGCGGCTCGTAACCGACGCCGATGACGCCGAGGTTCCCGCACGTTTACTGTCCGCCGAACTCCCCGGCTACCCGTTCCGCTGAGGCGTCAGGCGAACAGCCGCGTGGCGACCAGCACCAGAACGACCGCCAACAGCGTGCGCAGAAACTTTTCCGGCAGCGCCCTGCTCAGATGGCTGCCGATGTAGACCCCCGGCAGCGAGCCGATCAACAGATTGCCGAGCAGATGCAGATCGACGCCGCCGAGCGATGCGTGGCCGAGACCGGCCAACATCGTCAGCGGGACCGCATGCGCGATGTCGGTGCCGACGATGCGCGTCGTCGCGAGCTTCGGATACAGAAACAGCAGCGCCGCGACGCCGAGTGCACCGGCACCCACGGAAGTTGCAGTAACGAGCGCCCCGACAACGGCGCCGGTAACCACGGTCGTGATCGGCGCGCTCGGTTCGAGCGCGGTTCCGGCCGAACGCCGCAGCGCGATCGCGTGCAGCCGATCCCGCAACAACAACGCCGCCGCGCTGAGCATCAACGCTACGCCGAGCCAGCGCTTCAACACGATCGCGTATTGGCCCGGATCGACGCTCAACTGGCTCAACACCAGCAGCGTCGCGGCCGCGGCCGGCAGGCTGCCCGCCGCGAGCAAGCCGCAGATGCGCCAATCGATGTTGCTGCGCCGGCCATGCGCCCACGCGCCGCCGATTTTCGTGAGCGACGCATATAACAGATCCGTCCCGACGGCCGTCGCCGGCGCCACACCCATGACGAGCACGAGCAGGGGCGTCATCAGCGATCCGCCGCCGACGCCGGTCGCACCGACCAGCAGTCCGACAAAAAAACCCGAAGCGGTGGTGATGAGGTCCATGCAATCCCCTATGCAAGCAGCGCACGCTAAGTGATCGCGCCGAGAAAAGGAACGCCCCCGGTGATTCAGTTAGTCTTGCCGCGCAGGACCCCGGACGACGACTATCCCGACGTAAAAGGATCCGGCAGTCGACCTGATCTACCTGCCGGAAGCGTTGGGCGGCCGAGACGTGCTGGAAGCAGGCACGCTCCGACGCCTAGCGCCGCTTCAATGCTTCGCGGACACGCGACATCAGCGGCTTCCACTGCGGCTCGTCCTTCAACTGCGAATACCACGCTTCGAGCCAGAACTTGTCGGCCGAACCCACCGGACCTCCGCGGTCGAGTATCGCCGTTAGGGAGTCGCGCACGTAGTCGCCCCAGTGCGGCGTCGTTCCATCCACGTCGGTGAAACCGTACTCGCGTGCCAGCGTCCAGCTCGCATAAACACCGCCCGCCTTTTCCGCAACGTTTGGGTCCGCGGCGAGCGCCGCAACGGCCCGGCCGACGTAACACGGCGATTCGGACGCTTCGAAGCCGCGCGCCTTGGAGGCCGCGTCGCGCCAGTTCGCAGCGGTTACTCCGAGCCGTTCGAGCATCGCTTCGGAGCGCAGAAAGCCGGGTGTAACGGCGAGCGCGGTCACGCCGGTACGCCTCAACTCCTGTGCCATCGCGAACGCCAAGCGGATCGTCGACGTTTTTGCGAGGTCGTAGAACAGCGATCCGCGATAGCCGGCGTGATCGCCGTCGGTTACCTCGACGATCAACCCGGATTTGCGTTCGACCATGTAGGGGGCTGCGCAGCGGCTCGTCACGATGTGCGTGCGAACCGCGCGATCGAGCATCGCAAATCCCTTTGCGGTATCGAGCGTCCAGAACGGTTGCCACTCGGTGATGTCGTCGCCGCCCCAGATATCGTTGACGAGAATATCCACGCAACGCGATTCATCGATCACGCGCGTGAACAATGCGGCGACTTCGTCCGGATTGCTGTGATCGGCGCGTACTGCGATGCCGCGTCCTCCTGCGGCCGTCACGAGTTCAGCCGTCTCCTCGATGGTCTCCGGTCGTCCGGGCGTTGCCGGATTGCCGCGGGTGCTGCGACCACTGCAATACACAGTGGCGCCTGCTTCGCCCAGCATGCAGGCGATGCCACGTCCAGCGGCGCGCGTTGCACCGGCGACGACTGCAATCTTGCCGCTCAACGGTCGATCTGCTGCGTTCGTCATATCGCTTTTATCGCCCAACGTTGCTAACGAACTTACCTGCGCGCTCCGCAACCGACCAAGGGGACGTGTCATGTTGTAACGCGGGCGGCATAATCGGATGCCTTTCGGCTATGGGCTTGATCCGTGCGCAAAAGACCCTTCAAAGACGCTGTCGTGGAGTCCGTGTTCGATGCGTATCCGCGCGACGTGCGCAAGCGCTTGCTGGAAATGCGCCAACTGATCTTCGAGACCGCCGCGGGAACAGCGGGTGTCGGCGAACTCGACGAAACGTTGCGCTGGGGCGAACCGAGTTACCTGACGACGCAGTCGAAAAGCGGCAGCATGGTCCGTATGCATTGGAAACCGTCCGACGCCGACCACTACCGGATCTATTTTCATTGCCAGACCAACCTCGTCGCCACGTTCCGTGAGTTGTATCCGGGCGAGCTGCAATTCGACGGCAATCGCAGCATTCGCCTGCAGCGCGCCGCCGCGATTCCGGTGAACGCGTTGCGCCATTGCATCGGACTCGCACTGACCTACCACCTCGATCGCCGCGCGCGCAACCGCGCGTGACGTCGAGGCACCGCAAAGTAAAGACGGAACGCCAACAGCAATGACCATGACTTCGATGATCCACGCAATCAAGCGCCGCACTCCCACTGCGCTCTTTCCGTTGGCGCGAACGATCTACCGCCGGTACGTCGTGCCGATCGAGTGCTGGGGAGTGGCAGCGGCGGATCGATGGCTGAGTCGCACCTACGAAGGTCGTGTATTACCACCCGCGTTGCTGCGATTCAAAGTGCGCGGTTCGTCGAGCGGCGCCACGTTCGCCGCCGTTGGACGGCGCTGCAGCGAAGACCTCGTCGCTGCGCTACGCGAGTTCGGAATCGACCTCGGCCGGTTTCGCTCGATTCTCGATTTCGGTTGCGGTTGTGGCGGAACGTTATTGTGGTTCCGGGATCTGGCGCCAACAGCTTCGATCAGCGGCACGGACATCGATGCGAGCGCGATCGACTGGTGTCGCGAAAATCTGCCGTTTGCACGCTTCGGTACGAACGGTGCTATGCCACCGCTGCGCTACCCGGACGCATCGTTCGACTTCGTCTACGCGATTTCGGTGTTCACGCACCTCGACGAGGACTATCAGTTCCGCTGGCTGGAAGAACTGCGGCGCACGGTCGCGCCGGGCGGCATCTGTTTGGTCACGTTGCATGGACCCGGGTCGTGGAACGAAATGCCCGCACGCGATCAGGAAACGCTGCAAAACAGCGGCTTCGTCTTCGTCAGGACGGAAGTGAGTCGCGGCCTGTTTCCGGATTGGTACCAGACGGCATTTCACATGCGCTCGTACGTCGAGACGCACTTCACGAGCTACTTCGACATCGTCGGCTTCATTCCGCGCGGCCTGGCGGATCTTCAGGACGTCGTTGTGATGCGACGCCCGCCCACGCCCTAGCCTCGCGCCACATCGGTGCGCCATCGCGTCGCCGCGAGCGGGTTTGGTGCGAACTTTGGTGCGAACTTTGGTGCGAACAGCGGCGTGTCAGCGCGTCGCGTATTCGCGTTCGAGCTTGTCGAGAATCCGGTCGAGCGTGCGGCCGATCAGCGTGCAGTTGCGGATCATCTCGATCTTCGGCCACGCTGCCGCTTCGCCTTCCGATATCAAGCGGCGCGTTTCCTCCGCCGACAATACCGACAACAGCTTCGACGGATCCCACACGCGCCGCTTCGGAATGATGTTGATGTCGGCGGTGTAGTCCTGCATCACCACGCTGTACGCCATCCGCACGTAGACGTTGAGCGGATAGGCGCGCTTCACCAGTGCCATCGAGAACGGATAATTGGCGGGCAGATCGTCGGCGATCGATCCGTCCACCCCACCGGAACTGATGTCGCCGAACGCGTCGACCAGATTCAACGGCTGCATCG
>JANLUG010001022.1:0-1347 GCA_031363335.1 Gammaproteobacteria bacterium | reverse complement strand
GTGCTGGAAAATCGACGCTGGCTCGCGTGCTGGTCGAGCGTCACCGCGCCCGACTCGTTCAAATGGACGATTTCTACCGGGTGATCGATCCACACGTTCGAGCCACGCTAACGCCGGCCGAAGGGATGGACCAGTACTTTGATTGGCAGCGCCTGCGCCGTGAGGTGCTCGAGCCGCTGAGACGAGGGAATCCAGCTCGGTTCCAACGCTACGACTGGAACGCGAACCGGCTAGGGTCGTGGGCAGATGTTGTGCCAGCGAACGTCGTGATCGTCGAGGGGGTCTACTCGTCTCGACCAGAACTTGCCGATCTCATGGATCTTCGTGTGCTGGTGGAAACACCGAACGCTGTGTGCCTTGAGCGACAAGTAGCGCGGAACGAGAACAGCCCCGACTGGATCGCCCGATGGGCCGCCGCTGAGCAACTCTACTTTGACGAGATCTTGCGACACGTTCCGCATGATCTCGTCGTCGCCGGCCACACTTAGTGGTCGCCGTGCGTGCGAGCAAGGAAGGTGGTGGGTCGGGTGGGGGTCGAACCCACGACAAACGGGTTAAAAGCCCGCTGCTCTACCAACTGAGCTACCGGCCCGGGGGAAAAAGAGCGGCATAGTGTAGCCGCCGGCTTTCAAAACACAAGGTGATCGCCGCTCTTCAGACGGCTAGCTGATACGCATGCCGATCGGCGTGCCGCGCCAGAAAACTCCAGATCTCCCGATCGAGTTCTTCGGCGCGATGCGTTTCCGCCCACGCGTGCAGTTCGATCAGCAATTCCATCCCCTGCGCGTGGCGTTCGTTCAGATGTTCGATGCGCAGGCTCTCCACTGTGCCGCGCAGGAACGCCGCAAGCCGGTTGCTGAGATCTTCGGGCGGAACGTCGCGCAGGCTTTCGAACAATGCGGTCAACTCGTCCATGTCCTGCGTGCGCACGGCGGCGGCGCGATCGAATTCCTGCGCCAGGCACTGCATCAGCATCGCGATCATCCCGGCGTTGGAAGCGGCGTAGACCGACTGCGTGTCGGGCGCCACGCTCATCGCGAGCTTTATCGACAGGTCGATCAGCGCTTGTTGCGGTCGCGGGATCATGCGAGCGGCTCCGCGTAACGGTAGATCGAGTCGGGTGAAAGGCGGTCGACGAGAATGCGATTCTGGCGGTCGGTCATCACCCAGCCGGCCATCGCCAGGATCGGCTCCTTAGTGGTGCCGTTGGCGAAATCTTCGGTCGACGAAATCCAGATCGCGAGACCTTTAATCGATGCGAACACCTGCCACCAGCGGAATGCATCCGGGTCCACGTCGATGCCGCTGGCCGCCTGCCAGATGCCTATCGCACGGCGGCGCGGCAGC
>JANLUG010000997.1:0-4213 GCA_031363335.1 Gammaproteobacteria bacterium | reverse complement strand
AACAGCGCGGCGGACATCTGGATCAGTTCTGCATCCAGATCCGGGCCGCCCATACCGAACGCTTCCGCGCCGATCTGCTCGAACTGGCGATATCGGCCTTTCTGCGGCCGTTCGTATCGGAACATCGGGCCGCGGTACCAGAGCCGCTGTGTCTGATTGAAGATCAAGCCGTGCTGCAGGCACGCGCGAACGCAGCTCGCCGTACCTTCCGGCCGCAACGACAGCTGTTCACCGTCGCGGTCGAGCAGGTTGTACATCTCCTTCTCGACGGCATCGGTCGCTTCTCCGAGACCGCGACTGAACAGTTCCGTCGGTTCGAGCAGCGGCAGGCGGATCTCTTCATAGCCGAACGATTCGAGCGCGCGAATCGTCGCGCGTTCGACGTGCTGCCAACGCCGCACTTCCGGCGGCAGCAGGTCGCGCATGCCTCTGATCGATTGAATGATGGCGCTCCTTACTGACCGAGCACCAGCGTGCCGACGTTGTTGCGCGTATGCGGCGACAGCGCCACGCGCTCGTCGTTGAACGCCAACGTCGCGGCCGGCGCATTGCCGAGCAGGATGTGAAACGGCGGATGGCCGATCAACTCCAGCGTGTCGCCGGCTTTGCTGAGATCGCTATAGACGCTGCTGCCTTGCGCATCCTTGATCTCGACCCAGCAGTCGTCGGTGAACGAGAACTTAAGCCGGTCGTTGCCGGTGCTGGTGATCCGCCGCGCGCCTTTATCGTCGTGCGCCGCGGGTTGCGCCGCTACAACTGCTGCTGATAGCGGCGCCGATGCCGAGACGGTTGCGCTACCCGCAAGCGTCACGGTGGGAACCGCGGCGTCGGACGTTGGGGATGCCGCGTGCGCCGCGGACAACTCGGTTTCCGCCGCCTTCGCAGCCTGCTTCGGAAGCGTGACTTCGGATGGCCCTGCCGGTTGCCGCGCAACGAGCGGTTCCCGCGCGTCCGGCCACACCGCCCACAACACGATCAGCACCGCGCAGATCACACCGGCCACCGCGCTGGTGAGCACCACGCCGGGATGTTTCTGCATCACGTCGGTTACGCCGCGAGCGTGACTGCGTTGCATGGACGTGGGGGCGTCTGCGGGACGCGTTTCGCCGCGGCTGACGGCTGCGTCGAAGGCGCTCGTCACAGTGTCGGGATCAATCTCCAACAATCTTGCATAGGCGCGCAGATAACCCCGCGTGAAGGCTGCCGTCGGCAGCCTCGCCCAGTTTTCCATTTCCATGTCTTCGACGACGCGCGCGCCGAGATTGAGCGTGTCGGCGATATCCTGCCGCGTCAGCCCGCGCAGCTCGCGTTGCGCACGCACGATCGCTCCCGGTCCCTGGATCGCATCACTCACCAGTCTCGTTCCTGGTAAAGGCGATATTCCGGTGAATCGGGAAACAGGTTCTTCAGCGCCAGCGCGTAACTCGACAGCTGGTCCTGATCCTCCAACACGCGGCTCAGCCGCACGCCGAGCCAGAGGCTGCGCGCCGTCGGGCGCGACATCGCGTTGTACGATTCGAAGTACTGCTTGCTGCGCACGAAGTCGCCGCTCTTGAAATAGAGGTCAGCGAGTTCGAACGCGCTGCGCGGTTGTGTGCTGTTCAACATCAACGCGCGCAGAAACGATTGCTCCGCTTCCGCCGGTTGGTCGAGCTTCAGCTGCGTGAGGCCCAGATTTTCGTAGGCCTGACCACGCCGCGAATAGGACGGATCGTTCGCGGCGACTTTCAGATGCTGCGCGGCATCCTTGAACCGCCCCGCTCCGAACAGGAACGTGCCGTAGTTGTTCTGCGCCATCGCGTTGCGCGGTTCGCTGCGCAACGCGTCCTTGTATTCGCGTTCGGCCAGCTGCGTATCGCCATCGGCGATGTATACGGATGCCATCAGCACGTGCGCTTCCGCCGACGAGGGGTCGACCTTCAATGCCTGTTCCAGCGGTCGACGCGCATTTGCGTAGTCGCGTTTTTCGAGATAGCCGCGCGCGAGTTCGAGGAACGCCTGCAGCTTCTGCGGCGTGGTCGCCACCTTCTGTCCGCCGGTCGTTTCCGTCACGCAGCCGCCGATCAGCAACAGCAGCGCGAAACACGCAATGCGCGACGTCATGCAACCTCCATCGCTTTGACTCGCGCGAGGTAGCGTTCCTGACGTCGCGTGCGATCGGCCACTTCGCCGACGAGTTGTCCGCACGCGGCGGCGATGTCTTCTCCGCGGGTCGTACGCAACATCGCGGCATAGCCGGAGTTCAACAGCACGGTCTGGAATGCGCGCACCGTCGCGTCGTCAGGACGTTCGTAACCGGAGGCCGGGAACGGATTGAACGGGATCAGATTGATCTTGCAGCGCAAGTCGCGCAGCAGATTGGCGAGCTCGTGCGCCTGCGCCAGCGAATCGTTGACACCGCGCATCAGCGTGTACTCGATCGTGATGCTGCGGTGTTCGCCGAGCACTTTCAGATAGTGACGGCACGCCGCCATCAGTTCGGCGATGGGATACTTCCGATTGATCGGCACGAGTTTGTCGCGCAGTGCATCGTTCGGCGCATGCAGCGACACTGCCAGCGCGATATCCGACACTTCGGCAAGTTTATAAATACCGGGAACGACACCGGCGGTACTCAGCGTGACGCGTCGCTTCGAGATCCCGAACGCGAAGTCGTCAGTCAGGATCGCCGCCGCGCGCACGGCGTTGTCGAAGTTCAGCAGCGGCTCACCCATCCCCATCATTACGACGTTGGTAACACCGCGCTCGTCGCCGGTTCCGCGCAATACCTCGGACGCCAGGACGACCTGCCCGACGATCTCCGCCGCGGTCAGATTGCCGTTGAAGCCCTGCTTACCCGTCGAGCAGAAGCTGCAGTCGAGCATACAACCGACCTGTGTCGAGACGCACAGCGTGTTGCGTCCTCGATCCGGAATCAGCACGGCTTCGACGGAGTTGCCGTTTGCTACCTTCAATGCCCACTTGCGGGTTCCGTCAACCGATACGCGTTCGCTGACGATCTCAGGCAACGCAAGCGACGCGGTCTGCGTCAGGCTATCGCGCAGCTTCTTCGACAGATCGGTCATCGCGGCGAATTCGCGCACGCCGCGGTGATACACCCACTTCATCACCTGCGCGGTGCGATAGCGTTGCTCGCCGATCGCATCGAACAGACCGGCGACGCCGGCGCGGTCGAGGCCGAACAGATTGACGCTGGGGGTCTCGGAGCTCACGGTCGAATGGGTCTCGCGCAATTCACGGTCAGCCTCGCGGATAAATCTCGTCAGCGCCGAAAAAGTAGCTGATCTCGCGCGCTGCGGCTTCCGGCGAATCCGATCCGTGCACTGCATTGGCATCGATCGACTCGGCGAAGTCGGCGCGGATCGTCCCTGGATCCGCATCCTTCGGATTGGTCGCCCCCATCAGCTTGCGATTGACGGCAATCGCGTTCTCGCCTTCGAGAACCTGAATGACGACCGGGCCCGACATCATATAGGTGACCAGGCTCTCGAAGAACGGACGGCTCCGGAGCTCCGCATAAAAGCCCACGGCCTACGCGCGAGGCAGGCGCTGCATGCGCGCCGCGACGATCTTCAAACCGCCTTTCTCGAAGCGGGAATAAATCTCGCCGATGATGTTCTTGGCCACTGCGTCCGGTTTGACGATGGACAGTGTGCGTTCCGATGCCATGGGAAAACTCCGTTATTGTCGGCTGTCAGCAACAGGCCCTATCTATTTGAATTTTCAAGCAATAGGGGGATTTAGCGGCCGCGTATTATACGCATTTATCGGTTCGAGTTCCGTCGGATTTCGCCTAGGCGGCATTGCGCTCGCGTAGTCGTTCGACCACTTCGAGCACGCGCCGTGCGGCGCGATCGATGTCGTCTTCCGTCGTGAATCGGCCGACCGTGAAGCGCAGCGACGCATGCGCGAGTTCATCCGGTACGCCGATCGCGCGCAACACATACGACGGCTCAACCGTGGCCGACGTGCAGGCCGAGCCGGTCGACACCGCGATGTCGTCGAGCGCGATCATCAGCGTCTCACCGTCGATGCCGGCGAACGCGACGTTGAGGTTGCCGGGCAAGCGGCGTTCGAGATCGCCGTTCACCTGCACACCTTCGAGTTGCTTCAGGCGCGACCACAAACGGTTTCGCAATGTCGCGATGCGCGCATTCTCCGAACTCATGCACTCGCGCAGAATCCGCGATGCCTCACCCATCCCGACGATCTG
>JANLUG010000979.1:0-2684 GCA_031363335.1 Gammaproteobacteria bacterium | reverse complement strand
GATTGTGGAACGGCTCGCATCGGAAGGCGCGTCGGTCGGCGTGTGGGACATCAATGCCGATGCCGCCGACGCCATTGCAAAAACAATTCGCGCCGGCGGCGGCCATGCCTCGGCATTCACCGTGGATATCACCAATCACGCGCTGGTGCGCAACGCTGCAACGCAATTCGAGCAGACGGTCGGCGCTGTAGCGGGGTTGGTGAACTGCGCCGGATGGGATCGTATGGCGCGCTTCGTCGATACCGATCCGCAACTGTGGCGCAAAGTCGTGGAGATCAACCTGTTCGGCGCGTTGAACGTGTTGCACGCGGTGTTGCCCGGAATGGCTGCAAGGAAGTTCGGCCGCATCGTCAACATCGCATCCGATGCGGGTCGGGTAGGTTCCTCAGGCGAAGCCGTCTATTCGGCCTGCAAAGGCGGCCTCATCGCACTCGGTAAAACACTCGCGCGCGAACACATCGCGGACGGCATCGTGATCAACACGATCTGCCCCGGCCCCACCGATACGCCGTTGCTCGCGCAGATGGCGGCCGACGGCGGGCTCGGCGAGCGGATCGTTCCGAAACTGGAGCGGGCGATGCCGATGCGGCGACTCGCGCAACCCGACGACTATCCCGGCGCCGTCGCATTCCTGCTCAGCGACGACGCCGCGTACATCACCGGACAAACGCTGTCGGTCTCCGGCGGCTTGACGATGCACGGCTGAGGGCTCGAAACATGGATCCAAAGGTATTGCTGACGGTGTTCGCCACGGTGTTCGTCGCTGAACTCGGCGACAAGACACAGCTCGCCACGATGCTGTACGCAGCCGACCGCGAAGTCAGCAAGCTGACGGTGTTTCTCGGCGCATCGCTCGCGCTCGTGCTCGCGTCCGGCATCGGCGTACTCGCCGGCAGTATGCTGTCGGAGTACATCAGCGAGAAGGTGCTGCACTACATCGCGGGCGTTGGCTTCATCGTCATCGGAATCTGGACGCTGATTCGGACGTAGCGCCGTGTACACGCCCAAACACTTCGAACTCGCCGAGCGAAAGGCGCAGCTCGAACTGATCGATCGCTACCCGTTCGGCACGTTGACGACCGTATCTGCAGGGCGGGCTCGCATCAGCACCATACCGTTCCTGATCGGTCACGACGGCGCATCGCTCGACGGACACCTCGCCCGCGCGAATCCGCACTGGCGCGAATTCGGAGACGTCACAGACCTGGTGATCAGTTTCCTTGGGCCGAACGCATACATCTCGCCGACGTGGTATCAGAGCCCCGATATGGTGCCGACGTGGAACTACGTGGCGGTGGAAGTGCGCGGGCGAGTCGAGCTGTTGGACGATCGTGCGTCGCGCCTCGATATCGTCGATCGCTTGAGCGCGAGACACGAGGCGACTCTGCCGCTGCCGTGGCACTCCGACAAGATGAATGCCGAATTTCGCGACAAGCTGCTCGACGCAATCGTCGCGTTCCGCATCCACATCGAGTCGATCGACGCAAAGCTGAAGCTTGGCCAGAACCGCAAGCCCGAAGATCTTCGATCGGCCGCCGATGCGCTCGACGCAAGCGAGTCCCTCTCGAACGAACGCCAACTCGCCGCCTTGATGCGCGCATTGATCGATTGATCGATTGATCGGCTGATCGGCTGATCGGCTGAGCGTCAGCGCGCCGCGTAACTCAGAATTCGATCGTCGCGTGCGCTCAGCCAGAGGAACCGCGCGCCGAGCGTGATCGCGACCAGCACCAAGCCGAGAATCAGACCCAGCCAGAAGCCGCTGACACCGAGCGCCGGCGTGCCGATGCCGAAACCGAGCATCGCGCCCACGGGCAGCGACAGCGCCCAGTACGCCAGCAGCGTCACGATCAACGGCATGCGCGTGTCTTTGTAGCCGCGCAACACACCGATAATGGTCGCCTGACCGTCGTCGAATACCTGATAGATGGCAATCAGCACCAGCAATTGCGTCGCCACCGCAAGTACGCCGGGATCGTTCGTATAAAGCAGCGGAATTGCGTTGCGGAACACGAGCACCATCGACGCAGACAGCAGCGCGAACAACAGCGACGAGCCGATCGCAACAGTGCCCGCAACGCGTGCACGGACCAGGTCGCCCGCACCCACGTTGAAGCCGACGCGAATGGTCGCCGCCATACCGAGCGCCATCGGAATCATGTAGGTGATGCCGCCGACGTTCGACGCGATCTGGTGTGCCGCAACCGAATCGACGCCGAGCCGACCGATCAGCAGCGTCATCAACGAGAAGATCGCCATCTCGAAGAACATCGTTGCGCCGATCGGCAGTCCGAGCCGGACGAGGCGTAGAATCGCACGCGGGTCCGGGGGCGAAAATCCGCGGAACAGACCGATGTGACGCATCCGCGTCGTCAGCACGACGACGATCATCGCCACCAGTTCGAACCACATCACCAACGCGCTCGACCAACCGCATCCCTCGCCGCCGAGACCTTCGAATCCGAAGGCGCCGTAGATGAACAACAGGTTGAGCGGCACCTTCAACGCGAGCGCCGTCAGCGCAATCGCCATTGCGGGTGTCGTCCACGACATGCCCTCGCACAGATAGCGCAACGCGAAGTAGCCGAGCAACGGCGGCATTCCCCAGCGCAACGCACGGACATAGTCGACCGCCACCGGTATCGCGGTCGGATCCACTCCCACATAAACCAGCACGTCTACGG
>JANLUG010000968.1:0-6564 GCA_031363335.1 Gammaproteobacteria bacterium | reverse complement strand
GTCGAACAGCTCGTTCAGCCACACCATCTTCAGGCCGACAAAGACCAGAATCACACCGAGACCGTACTTGAGGAACACGAACGACTTCATCGCGCTCGCCAGCATGAAGAACATCGCGCGCAGTCCGAGGATTGCGAAGATGTTCGACGTGAAGACGATGAACGGCTCGTTCGTTAGCGCGAAGATGGCCGGCACCGAGTCGACCGCGAATATGATGTCGGTAAATTCGATGAACAGCAGCGCGACGAACAGCGGCGTCACCACCAGGCGGCCGTCGACGTGCACCCAGAAGCGGTCGCCGTGCAATGCTGGTGTCACCGGCACGAAACGCCGGAACAGACGCACCATTGGATTGGCGTCCGGGTCGAGCGGCTTCTCCGGCAGTACGAGAATCTTTACGCCGGTGGCTATCAGCAGAATGCCGAAGAAGACCACGACCCAATGGAACTGCATCAGCACGCTGCCGAGCGAAATGAACAAGGCGCGAAAGATCAGCGCGCCGAGGATGCCGTAGAAGAGCACCCGGTGCTGATATCGCGGCGGGATGGCGAAGTACGAGAACACCGCGACGAACACGAATATGTTGTCGACGGCGAGTGCTTTTTCCACAACGTAGCCGGTCAGAAACTCGATGGCCGTGGTTTCGGCGAGCGCCTGCGTGTCGAGACCTGCGAGTTCGGCTCGACCGGGAAAGCTCATCTTCATGTAGTAGTAGAGCGCTGCGTTGAAAGCGAGCGCGAGGCACACCCAGACGGCGCTCCAGATCGCCGCCTCGCGAATCGACACCTCGTGTGCGTTGCGATGGAAAACGCCAAGGTCGAGCGCGAGCATCGCAAGCACAAATGCAGCGAATCCGACGTAGAACGACCAGTACTCGGTCATCGGAAACAACAGGATGTCAGTCATTGCGCTACGCCCTTGATCGAATCGAGTGGGCATAGACTATCGGGGAGCCGAGTCTTCCGGAAAATCGAATTTGCCGTGCAGAATGTTCGTTAATTCCGAAGTGTTCACGGTTTGTCGAGTTCGGGTGATCGCGGCGGCAGCGAATATTCGATATTGTCAGCCCGACTACGTCGAGAACCACCCGAGGCGACTCGGCGTCATCCCGTTATGACCTCGAGGATTTCAACAATGTTCGTATCGGCAGATGTCCCGGCCATCGTCAGACGCACGCGCCGCGACATTGAAGAATGGTTGGCGGCGGTGCGCTGATGTGGCGCACGACACTGCTGTTTCTGCTGGCGCTGATCGGAGTCTGCCCCGCGATGGCCATCGAAGAGCCCGGTTATGAGGTCGTCCGCGAGGCCGACGGATACGAACTGCGTCGTTATGCAGGCTACTGCGTTGCCGAGACCGAAGTCGCGGGCTCCCAGGCCGACGCCGGCAACGCCGGATTCCGCATTCTCGCGAAGTACATCTTCGGCGCGAACCAGAGCCGGCAGTCGATTGCGATGACCGCGCCCGTGCTTCAGGCGCCATCGGAAACGATTGCGATGACAGCACCGGTGACCCAGCAGCCCAGCGCTACGCCGGGTAGCTACATCGTGCAGTTCACCATGCCGTCGAAGTACACGCTGCAGACACTGCCGAAACCGAACGCGGCAGAGGTGCGGTTGCGCCAGCTGCCGGAACGGTTGGTCGCAGTGCGGGCCTACAAAGGCGGCTGGTCGCTCGCGCGCTACGATGAGGAACTTGCGGCGCTGCGCGAAGCGCTGCAGCGCGATGGACTCGTCGCCATCGGCGTGCCGCAGTGGGCGCGCTACAACTCGCCGTTCAGCCTGCCGTTCATGCGCCGCAACGAAATCTGGCTCGAGATCGACTCACAGTGATGCGGCCGGTGCCGCCCGAACCGATCGGGTGGATCAACTCATGCGCCGCCCGAAATGCGGATGCACTGACCGGTCACCCATGCGGACGCGGGTGACGTGAGATAGAGCACGGCCGCGCCGAGATCGCGCGGCGTGCCGAGTCGCCCGGCGGGCAGACGCAGCATCTTCTCGAGGCCCGGCAGATCTTTTTCCTCGAGCTTCATGGCCTTCATCATGATTTCCGTCGGCACCGCGCCAGGCATGATGCAGTTGACGCGAATGCGCGGGCCGAGTTCCTGCGCGAACACCTTCGTCAGCATGTTGGTACCGACCTTCGCTGCGCTGTAGTGACCGCTGCCGGGAATCACCATCTCTGCCGCGATCGACGAGATGTTTACGATGCGTCCGCCGGCGTTCATGTGTGTGGCGGCGACGCGTGATGCCGAGAATATCGCCGTCAGGTTCAGTGCGATGGTCGCGTCCCACTCTTTCCGCGGCAGTTTCATCAGCGGCATCTGCAGCGGCGAACCACCGGCATTGTTCACCCAGATGTCGAGCCTGCCGAACTCGTCGATGGCTGCGCGGGCGAGCTTCTCGAGTGCGTCGTCGTCGGTCACGTCGGTGGTGACCGCAATCGCCTTGCCGTTCTGGCTCACGATCTCGCGGACCACGGCCTCGATTTCGTGGGTCCGCCGCGCCGCGCACACCACCGATGCACCGGCGCTGGCGAGTACCTTGGCGATGCCTTCACCGATGCCGCGGCCGGCGCCGGTCACGACTGCGACCTGACCATCCAGCGAGAACAACTCGTCGATCAATTCCATACGTCCCCTCCCAGGATCCGTCAGCGTGGCATCGGTTGACCCAGGCCGCCCGCAAATTCGGCGGGCGCTTCGTTGCCGAGCAGGATCGCACCGAGATCCTGATACAGAGGATGCGCGACCCAGCGGTGCGTCGCGCAGCCATGTGCATCGCGCAGTTTGCGTTCGAGTGGCGAGTGCGTGCGCATACCGCTGGTACCGGCTGCGTTGTGCAGGACATCGACCACCTTCATGCACTCGTTGGCTGCGTGCACGCAAGCGAGGCGGGCGGCTTGTGTCGTGGCGGCGGACGGCAGCGCGGCGCCGGCACGAAGCTCTTCCTCGACATCGTTCAC
Organism: Gammaproteobacteria bacterium; assembly: GCA_031363335.1. Classification (GTDB taxonomy): domain Bacteria; phylum Pseudomonadota; class Gammaproteobacteria; order Pseudomonadales; family Azotimanducaceae; genus DATJGR01. The sequence continues at coordinate 3,597 of JANLUG010000968.1, read as the reverse complement.
CGTCTTCATTACGTAGGCGCGCATCGCCTGGTACTGCGCCGTGCATTCGCCCATGCGGTACTGCGCGATCGGCCGGTTCTTCAGCGTCGTGGTCGACAGCATCGGTATCTTGCTCTGCGCGAGATCGGCAAAGGTCTCGAGCGCGCCTTTCGCCACGCCGAGCGCGACCGCCACCTTGTTGTAGGCCAGGCGTAGTGGCACCGGAATGCGGAACACCGGATTAGGGTAGTGGGCCGGCAGGCTCATCAGATCGACACCCGTGAATTTCGCTGCCACGTATGCGCCGTCGGCCTTTACGTCGTGGCTGCCGGACCCGCGCAGGCCGGCGACGTCCCACGTATCGAGAATCTGCCACTGATCACGCGGCAGAAACCAGAGTTTGAAGATGGGTAATCCGTTACTGCTCTTTTCGATTTCGTCGCCACGCATCAGCGGTGCTCCCATGAAGCAGTACTGCGCGTTGTGACAGCCGCTGATGAACGTGGTCTGGCCCCACACACGAACGCCGCCGTCTTTCTGGCGTTCCGCGCGCGGTGGCGTGCTGCCCGGGCCGCCCCCGCCGCACATGATCACGCCGGGGTTGTCGACGTACACCTCTTTGGCGAGCGTCGGGTCCATGCCGCCGGCGGCCATCGCGTTGATCTCGGAACCGAGCATCACGTTCCAGGCAACCGATGCGTCGATGGCCGCCATCGCTTCGAGAATGGCGATGGTGTCGAGGGCGCCGGCATCTTCGCCGCCGAGTTCCGGCGGCAGCGTGAAACGGAAGAAGCCCGTCTCGACCAGACGAGCGACGATGTCATCGGGCAGCCGCCGGATGCGTTGTGCTTCGTCGGCGCCGGCAAGTATGTCGCCGCGCAGTTCTTCGATGACCTGCAGGCGCGTAGTGAGTGCGCGGGCGTCCATTGGCGACTTCCTCGGGTTAGCCGCGCCAGATGCGCTTGTTGACGGTGCCGAACATCTGCGACAGCTCGACGCGCGTCGGCGTGATCCTGACGGCAAGGTAGTTGGGGTCGGTGGGTCCACCCGGGAAGAACCCGTGCAGGTCGTAGTCGATGACGTTCCACGCGTGGGCTCGTGTCGCATCGTCGGCGCACAGCGTCGCGTTGCCCCGCACCATGATGTGTACGAAGTCCGGCGGCGCCACTTGGAACTGCACATCCACCGACGGGTTCGCCGCGATCTGCAGCGCTTTCGGTGACGACGGTGCAGTCGCGAGCCATAGCGTCTTGCCTTCCCACGTCGGATGTACCAGACGTACGCGGGCGTGGCTGCCATGAACCGTCGCGAGCGCGCTCCACACGGCTTTCTTGCTCGCGGCTTCGACTTCTTCGAAGAACGCGTCGGCGTCCGCGGTATCGACCCGGCTCATGCATCTTCTCCTTTTGAATTGCGCAGTCTCCGGCGAACGAGTTCTCCACGGTACCCTCGCTTTCGGGAGTTTCAACCGGTCGGTGTCGCCGGGAGGCTCTCGGCCAAGCGCGACTCTCGGGCTAGCTACGCTGCAGCTTCAGCCGGCCTGAACGCGCGTGCCGCGGGAAACGAGTTCGTGGCGCGCAATCTTCCACGCGCCGTCGATGCGCTTCATGTCGGTCACGTAGGTGGCCCACAGCGTCAGCGTCGTGTTCGGCTTGTCCTTGAGATAGTGCAGGGCTTGTACGTCCGTGCGGCAGTGGGCCGTGTCGCCAAGCACAGTTGCGAGCTGCGGCCCCAGCATGTGTTGCGTCGGCCCGTATTGCGCCAGTGCGGTTTCGACGAAGGCGGCCCACGCGTCGGCGCCGTGGTAGGCGTCGCGCCCGAACCCGACGACCTCGACGTCGTCGGCGAACACGGATCGGTACAGCGCCATGTCGCGTTCGTCCACGCCCTTGGCGTACTTCAGCATCACATCCATCAGTTCGATTCGATCGGCGACGTATTGCGTGTTGTTCGACATGATTCCTCCTGGCGTCCGCATTGAAAGGGCGCCGTCAGTAGGGCGCTTGTCCGCCGTCGACATTGAAAAAACTGCCGGTGATGCCGCGACCCGCCTCGGAGGCGAGCAGCACCGCAACGGCCGCAACCTGCTCGACGGTGTTCAACTCACCGGTCAGCGTCTTCGACTTGAACACTTTTTCGACCATCTCGTCGTAGCTCATGCCCATTGCTGCCGCGGTGCCCGGGCCACCCTGCAGCACTGCATCGGTGATGATCAGACCGGGGCAGATTGCGTTTACGGTAACGCCCAATCGACCCGCTTCCGCAGCGGCGCTTTTGGTCAGCCCGTGCACGCCGTGTTTGGCGGCAACGTATCCGGCCATGCCGGCCGCACCGGTTTTGCCTTCAACGGACGAGATGTTGATCACCGTACCGCTACCTTGCGGCAGCATGTGCGCGAATGCGTGTTTGGTGCCGTAGAACACGCTGCTCAGATTCCACTGCAGATCATTCGCCCACGCGTCGTCGGCGAGTTGCGCGATCGGCGCGGGCGCGGTGATGCCGCCTGCGTTATTCACCATTACGTCCAGACGCCCCCAGCGTGCGGCCGCGGCGTTGGTCAGCGCTTTGACGTCTGCCGAGGATCTTGCGTCCCCGGCAATGAACAGCACGCGATCGGAGGCGCCGAGTTCGGCAAGTGCGCGCGCACCCTTGGCCGCGTCGCGTCCGTTGAACGCGACGTACGCGCCTTCGGCGAGAAACGCCTCCACGATGGCGCGGCCGATACTGCGGCTGCCACCGGTCACTGCCGCCACCTTGCCCGACAGTTTCATTGCGCCCTCCGCCCCTCAATGTAATCGTCAATGAGTTCGTGATAACGGCGGATGCGTGTTTCCTGCTCGGACAGGTAAACCCCTTTGAAGCCGCGCGAACGGAAACCCCGCTGCTGGGTTAGGAACACCCGCATGTCGTCTTCTATGGCCGGGCCGATGGATTCGGTACGGTAGTCGATCATCCGCACTTCGGCTTCAGGTCCATCGGTGAGGTTCACCCCCATCGCCGCTTCGCCGTGCGCGATTGCCGCCGGGCTCGAGTACCACCAGTTGTCGAACAGGCACTGTTCGGGATCTTTGTAGTGCGGCCGGGCGCGCAGGAAGTGGAAGCCGTCCGACCAGACCGACACCGCGAAGTTCGGGAACAGCGTGTAGTGGAATGCGTCTGTCAGTTGTTCGTCGGGGACCCGCGCGTAGTGGCTGTATCCGCGGCTCGGACCGAGCCGACGTTTGGCTTCCTGAATCGCCGCGCGCGTGGCCTCCGGACGGCCTTTGAAATCCTCGGGGCTGAGCCCCCATTCCCGCAGAGATTCCGCAAGCGGCTCGAGGATGTGGCCGTCCTTGTCCGTCTGCCCAGTGCCGTAACCGCCCTGCATGACCATGCGGTTGTGGCCTTCGTTGGACAGGTCGAAGCGCGTTTCCTTGTAGTAGGTGTTGATGTTGCTGCGGATCTTCTTGCGGTCGGTATCGGGCGTTGCCGCCATGTGCACGGTGGGCACGTGATAAGACTCGTTGAAGTTGTCGAGCACGATCTTCCAGTTGCACGGCGCCCAGGTCGAACGCGCGATTGTGCGTTTCCAGCCGTCGAGTTCGATCGCGCTCCACGCGTCCCAGATCGGCCCGAGGA
>JANLUG010000962.1:0-5828 GCA_031363335.1 Gammaproteobacteria bacterium | reverse complement strand
GTCGAACAGGCGCTGCGGCGAAAGCCGCCCGGTCAACGCGAGGCGGACTCTGCCTTGGCCTTCGACGTTCTGCAGGCCGGCCACGGTCGACGGCGACCGCCGCACAGTGCCTTCGAAGTCCGTCACGAGATGGCCGCCTGTCGCGGTCAATCCGACGAGACCCGCGGCGGCCTGCAGGACCTTGCCGGTCAATGCGACCTGCCCCTTCACCGCGAGCGCGTCAGTGCCGTTAGGCACACCGGTCGCCAGAACAATGGGCGCTCCGTCGAGCCCTACCACGCCGAGTTCAAAATGCCCGTCGGCGCCGAACGCTCCGCGCGGCCGCACGCGAATCGGCTTGCCGGCCGCAGTCAGCGTGACGATCAATCCGTCACCGATACGCACATTGCGTTGCGCGTAATCGACGGCCACTGCCTGGTCGTTCGCCAGCGACACACGCTCGTCTACGTCGGCCGTTCCGGCAATTCGGCGCAATTCCGGCACATCGATCCGAACCAGCCCGCCCGATTCGAGCCGCGCCTTCACTTCACCGTCAGCGATCGCGAAGTCGCCGCTGATGCGCGCATCCGCGTTGCTGACGCTCGCGGCCGTTCCGGCGAGTTCGATACGGTACCTGCCGTCGCCGTCGAAGCTCTCCCACGCTCCCTGCGCGGGCAACGGCCAACTCGTGCGTCCGTGCACTTCGATTTCAACGCTCCCGGAAGCCGCTGCGAAGCCGGCGTACGCGCCCGCCAGCGCGAGCGGGCGTCCCGTCAACGCGATGCGGCCATCGAACGTCATCGCGCGGCGATCGGCATCCGGTACGCCGGTCAACGAACCGAGCGGCGCCGTGGAGCCGCGTTCCATGAGCGTTACCGACACGCGCCCGTCGGGATTGACCGCGCCGGTCACATCGAGCGGCACGGCCAGCAGCGGACTCTCGACGCCCATGCGCGCCTGCAACACGTCCGGATCGAAGCTGACGCTGCCGCGCGCTGCGACCTGCGGCTCGGCATTGGTTACGAACAGGTTTTGGATCGTCGCGCGACGCGCCGGCACCAGCGTCCAGAACGCAGGAAGGTCGAACGAAGCGGAATTATCCGTGGACGCGGCCGTGCGCCCGAGATGAACCGTCAGTTCATCGATGACCACCGAATCGACTTCTCCGCCGAAGAGTCGTGGAATTCGGTACGACACGCGCACAATTCCGCCCGAAACGCTGGTACCCGCCGCCACCATGTCGAACGCGGTCATATCGATGCCGTTCCAACGCGGATACCCGAAGACGAAGTGGCTCGACTCGATTCCCCAACGAGCCAGCAAGGGCGGCAGAAGATGCGCAGCGAGCCATGGTGAGCCGCCATACACGGCCGCAAGGATCGCCAACGATCCCAGCGCCACGCGCCGGGCGGTCACGCTCCCGGGCTCGCCAGAACCGGAATGACGACTCGGGTCGACGGTTTGACCATCGACAGATCGAGGTCCGGGTTGTACTGACGCAGCAACCAGACCGGAATGTTGTATTTGCGCCCGGCCAATACCCAGATCGACTCGCCGGGTTTTACGACATGCTCACTCGTCGCGACGATCCGGTGATTCGCGAAGAACTGCTCCTGCAGATCCTGGTGATACGCGAGCCGCGCACCCTCGAACTGCTCAGGCGTCGCCTTCGAAAAATCGAGTTTCAAGCGACGCCCGACACGCAATGCAGACGTGCCTTTCATGCCGTTGACGCGGCGCAGATCGCTCGCTTTCACGCCGAGCCAATCGGCGTAGTGGCCGATGGTCTCGTCTTCCTGAACGCGTATGGTGCGATCGTCCGCAACGGAGTAGTCGCTGGGGTCAGCGAGCAGCTTCCGCTGTTCGATCTCGACAACCTCGGCTGCCTGGGCGGACGACGGTGCAGACGGCAGCGCGATAGCCACTTCCTGTTCTGCCGCAGCCGCTTCCTCGACCGTATCCGTGGTGCCGATCGTGTCGCCCGCCTCGGCCGCCAGGTCATCCGCGGCGACTTCGGCCACCGCTGAGGGAATGTTCGCCGCGACGCTCGTCGCAGCCACCGGCACACTCGGAGCCGCGCTTGCGACAACGCTCGCCGGCACCTTGGTCGCGGCTGCCGCGACTTTCTGTGCCGCAACTTTCTGTTCCGCGACTTTCTGTGCTTCGACTTTCTGCGCCACGACTTGCTGCGCCGCGGCCTTTTGCGCCTCGACTTTTTGTGCCTCGGCGTTTTGCGCCTCTACGACGGCGTCAGGGTAGATGCCCTGATCGACGACGGGTTCCACCGAGGACTTCGAGACCCCGGCCGGAAGGATCAGCTTCTGCCCTTCCTTGATGCGCGCGGCGCTCGACAGGCTGTTGATCGCCACCAGATCCGATACGCGCGCGCCGTAGCGAGGCGCAATTGTCGACAACGTCTCACCGCGCTGAACGACATGGAACAGATCCGGCGTCTGTTTCGAATCCCACGCATCGTGCGACAGCGACGCCAGCAGCACCTGCGGGTCCCCCGCCGACGACGGCACCCGGAACTCGTAACCCTTCGGCACCTTTTTCGTGCCGTTCCAGACCGTTGTCTTGAGGCTCAGGTTGATGGGTTCGAGTGCATCCCGGTCGATGCCCAACGACCTCGCGAGGGTTCCCACGGCGATATAGTCCGGCAATATGAGCACGCGACTCGTGTCGGGCGCGTGCCGATCGAGCGTGCCGAAATAGCGTTCGGGATCGCGGTCGACGTCCACCGCCGCCAGTAGCGCCGTATAGAAGTTACGCGACGCAAATCCGAAGCTGCGGCTCTTGTACTTGCGCACGATCACCGCGATGTCGTCGGTGCCGACCTGTTCGATCGCGCGGCGCATCCCCGATGCGCCGTGGTTGTAGGCAGTGATCGCCAACGGCCACGCGTGCGTCACTTCGTAGTTCTGCTGCATCAACAGCGCCGCTGCGCGCGTCGATTTGTACGGATCGAGCCGCTCGTCCACGACGTTGTCGATGCGCATGAAGCGCCGGCCGGTGGATTGCATGAACTGCCACATCCCGGCCGCGCCGACCTTCGAACGCGCCGCGGGATTGAACGATGACTCTACGTGCGGCAGCGATGCGATCTCCGACGGCAGACCTGCGTCGGCCATCGTCTTCTTGATGTAGTGCTCCCATGCGCCGGAGCGAATCAAACCGTCGCGGAATTTATCGGCCTGACCGAGTTGAAAGCGGACGCGCTGACTCGCGGTGGTCAACGTCGCCGCATTGATGTTCGGTCCCCACAATTCCATCACGCGTTTTTCCGACGCGTTCAGATTGTCGCGCTTGCCGTTTGCGACGGCGCGCAGCGCGCGCACATACCGGTCGCCCGCTTCGCTCGCGGAGGCGCGTCTGCCTCTGTCGTTCGACGTCGACAACCGGACGGTTTCGTAAACGATGTCGAGGCGCGTGTCGTCATGCACGAAACCTTCGTTCGTGGTGATCTCGGTGTAGACGCGCCGCCAGAAATTCACGGCGGGTTCGAGATCCGTCGGACGAGCCAACGGTTCCGGCGCCGCGAGTGCGATGGGGGGGGTTGCGAGCAGCAACAATGCCAACAGAAAAATCGGGCGGATAATCATGCGCGCCAATCAAGACCGAAGACGGGTCGCATTTCAAGGGGTGTGATTGTGAGGCGGCTATAACCTCTCTATCCTTGCGGCCCTGCTCAATTCCCAAATTCCACCTGCACGAGCGGAGAGATTCGGTTGATGAACCTCGTGAACACCGGTCGCGCTTTGTGCGTCGTCATGCTCTTCGTCGCAGCGTGCGCCTCGCATTCGGCCGTTGCCGCAGAAGCACCCGCCGGCACGCTCGTCGACGCGAACGGATGGGTCGAAGTCGCGCCGGAAGGCACGACCTGTTGGGACGGCTCACCGTGGCATTTCTGGTATCACGGCGGCAGCGCCGAAAAACTCGCCGTATGGTTCGAAGGCGCCGGCGCGTGCTGGAATGCAGCGCTGTGCGACGTCAGCGGCCACCCGAGTTTTCAAACGACGATCGCCGCGCAGCAACCGCAGAACAAGGGCCTGTTCGATCAGAACCGCGCGAACAATCCGCTGCACGACTTCAGCGTGGTGCTGTTGCCGTACTGCACCGGCGACGTGCACATCGGCCGCCGCACCGTCGAATACCAGCGCGCCGACGGCACGCGCTATCAGTTCGCCCATGAAGGCGCGCGCAACACGCTCGCCGCACTCGATTGGCTGAAGTCGCGCGGCTTCGATCCGCGGACGCTGTTCGTCTGCGGCGAAAGCGCCGGTGCGATCGCCGCCGCGTACTGGGCGGTGGAGATCGGCGATCGCTGGCCGCAGGCGCAGTTGATCGCACTCGGCGATTCCGCCGGCGGCTACCGTGCGCTTGGCGTCAACACGACGTTGCGACAATGGGGCGTGCTCGACGCACTACCTGACCTGCCGGCTTACGCCGACCACGATCGCGTCTATTTCGAGTCGTTCTACATCGCGGCGGCGCAACGCCATCCAAACGTGAAACTCGGGCAGGTCAATTTCGCCGACGATGCAAACCAGCGCCGCTTCATGTCGCTGTTGGGTACGCCGGTGAAGCAGCTGACGAAGCCGTTGACGTGCAATCTGAACGAAGTACGCATCGATGCGCCCGGATTCCGCAGCTTCATCTATCCCGGCAAGCAGCACGTCATCCTGCGCACCGACGCCGTCTACGCAACGCGGTGCGAAGGTCAGAGTCTCGTCAGTTGGGTCGATGACCTGATGGCCGGGCGCCCGCTCGAGAACCGCTGGTGCGACGGCACGACTGCGTCGCTCGCGAGCCCGGTGAAAGTGCCGGGGCTGTAGTCGCACACACTTTGATCGCTACGAACTCCCGCAATCACTACGGAGAACACCATGAGATACGGAATTTGTGCTGCTGCCCTGCTCGGTCTCGCCCTCACCGTGGGTGCACACGCAGCGGACCTCGCGGTGGGCGATCCGGCGCCCGACTTCTCGCTCGAAGCGACCGACGGCAAAACGTACACACTGTCGCAATTCAAGGGTAAACAGGCTGTGGTGCTCGCGTGGTATCCGAAGGCGTACACCAGCGGCTGCACGATCGAGTGCAAGTCGCTCGCTGAGAACGGCAACCTGATCAGACAGTTCGACACGGTCTACTTCATGGCAAGCGTCGATCCGATCGACAAGAACAAGAGTTTCGCCGAGGAGCAGAAAGCCGATTTCCCGTTGCTGTCGGATCCGACTAAAGAGACCGCGAAAGCGTATGGCGTGTTGAACATGATGGGCATTTCCAGCCGCGTCACGTTCGTCATCGGCGCTGACGGCAAGATTCTCTCGATCGACCGCAACGTCAACCCGGCAACCGCGGCGCAAGACATCGCAGCGACTCTCGGCAAGCTCGACATCCCCAAGCGATCGTGAGGCGCTCGCCGGTTTAGGAGTCAGCCGACGCAGTGACGCGCGTGGCGCGGAAACTATGCGCGCGATCGATTGCCACAGAAGGTGCAGTAATCACCAAACCTCCTGGAGACGCATCGATGAATAGAATTGCACTACCCGCCTTCGCGTTCGTCGCACTGTGCAGCGTGGCCCTCGCGGCCAACGCAACTACCGCGACCGCCGCGCAATGCACGGCGCTCGAAAAGCAATACGACGCCGCCGGCAAAGACAAAGTGAACCCCGACAAACTGAAGAAGTCGCAGACCCAGCGCGCACACGGCGCCGACCTGTGCGCGCAAGGCAAACTCGATTCAGGCGTGAAGGCGCTGAAAGCCGCACTGAAGGATATCGGCGTCAAACCCAGCTGATTGGGAGTCGTGCTTGTAGCCGGGCTCGATGTCTTGGCGACATCACAGC
>JANLUG010000930.1:0-4393 GCA_031363335.1 Gammaproteobacteria bacterium | reverse complement strand
TCGCCCGCGTGATCGTTACGTCGGGGTTCTCGATCGCCCGGTTGTACCAGCCGCGCGGCCAATGGTTGGCTGCCACATACAGTTGACCGTCGATCTCGACACCGGCAATCACGGTGTCGTGACTCCCATTCGAATCCTGCGTCGTGATCACCAGCCACTTCGCGATCTTCATCGTTCACTTCCCATTTGTGAGTCGTCCGGTATCTGGACGACGCAGAACAGATTCCGATCCGGATCTTCCAGCACGACGTAGTCGGCGTGAGGCTGATATTTCCACGGATAACGTTGCGCGCCGAGACGGACGAGCCGTTCCACTTCGTCGGGTTGGTTCGTCGTGTACAGATCGAGGTGCAGCCAACTCCGCTTGCCTGTTCGCCTGGTAGGCGACTGGTCCAGCGAAACGTTCGGGCCTTTGCCTGTCGGGTCCATAAGAATCACAAAGCCGCCATTCGGGTCAGCGTGCCCGACCTCGTAGTGCAACGCTGCTGTCCAGAACGCGCGCATCCGATCGAACTCATAACAACGTATGACGATCGAGCCGATGCTCACACGCTCGGTTTGATCAGGTGCCGGCGTCACGTGGCAAACCAGCTTCGCGCCAGCGACTCGAGATCCGAATGGCGCGCGTGCGGAAGACGCTCGAGGTACCAACGCAAGTTGCTGTACCGATGCAGCAGCGAGTACGCCATGACGCGGAGCGGGAAAGCGTCGTCGCGTCGTAGCCCATACGCGTCGAGCGCAATGCCGAACAACTTCGGCTCGGCGCACGCAACGAAAATGCCCACGGATGCGAACTCGTATTCCGGCGCACCGATCATCGCCGGCTCGAAATCGAACAAGCCGCTGAGTTGCCACGTGCCGTGTCGCTGATCGACCAGCAGGTGTTCGCGCATGACCTCCGTGTGGAGCAAGACCCGACGACCGTCGTCCGCGGGATGCCAGCGCTCGAGAAACGCGTCGACCTGGTCGAGCCACAGGGGCTCGAGGCCTTTTGCGGCTTGTCTCTCGCGAGCGGAATCGCGCTGCTGGTGCATGAAGCGCGACCAATCGACCGCGAGCGGCGCCAGATCGTCGGTTGCCAGCGCGTGCAACTCGGCGAGCGACGCACCCACCTCGCTGACCAACCGACAGCGCTCGTCGAAAGCGAGTGTTTGCCAAACCTCTACGAGCGGTCGTCCGAGCAGGCGTGTCATCGCGACGAACCACCACTCACCGCGCTGACCGGTTGCAACGACGCGCGGCGTGGGAATCGAAAGGGTACTGTCGATGCGTGTGAGCGCGGCAACTTCGGTCTCGAAGTGCAGACGTTCTGTTAAGGGGAACAGCTTGATGACGTAGCTGTCGCCTGCACCGAATACGGGCTGCGTGCCGGTCACGAACCGATCGATGTTGTCGCCCAACGCAAACTCGCGGCGAATATCGTCCGCTACCATCGCGCTTTGTTCGGGTACGGCTTCTGGGAGCATCGTTGTTTGCCGGGTGGCGAACCCTCAAGAATTCCGAGAACGATTCGAATAGAGCGCCGCAAACCCGGTTCGCCACGAGGGGACGGCGGGTTGCCAGTCAAACGCGCGCTTCGCCTTCGCATTCGACGCGCCGCGCTGTTCATTCATGTAGTACACCCGCATGTCGCCGAACTTCTGCTGGGCCAGCGCCACATCCACGTGCTCGGGTGCAGGTGCATCGAGCAGCTTTGCAGCGAACGGCAGCCATTCGCTCAATCGAACCGGCGAGTCATCGACGATGTTGTAGATGCCACCCGCTTCATGCTCGAGGGCCTTCATCGTTGCCGCGGCTGCGTCACGCAGATTGATGAACGAATAAGTCCCGCCGCCTGCACCCACGATCGGCATTGCGCCTTTGCGTATCGCGGTTGGAATCGAATCTTTCGGGTCGTAGCTGGTGCCAGGTCCGTAGAACCATCCGTACCGCAGCACCGTACCGGACATCCCGTCTGCTTCGAGCGTTTGGCGTTCGAGCGATTCGACGGCTTCCGCCGGAGCTCGTAGTGCCGGAGAAGCGTCGAGATAGAGCGGCGTTTCTTCATCGGTAAGTCCGCTGCCGAACGGCGAGCACGCGAACGAAATGCTCTGCGCGATGAACCTGCGCACCCGCGCGGCGCGCGCCGCGGAAATGAGATTGCGCCTTCTGTTGCACGGCAGCCACCAGATGCACCGCTTCAGAAGAACACGAACGACCTGACGACCACGTTCTTGCGACACGGCGCGTCCTCGGGCGCAGTGGGATCGACGCACGCCGAATGGAACGACCAGCGCGAGACCGAACCATCGGTGATCGAGTCGTAACACTTGAGCATCGACACCTCGTTGGGCTGCTGTTGCGGGAACCAGTACCACTCGTGACTCTTGCGATGCGTGAAGCGGGTCGTCTCGCCCACCCGGTCGTCGTAGATGCGATAGTTGGTGATGTAAGCCTGATCGGCGAATGACGGCCAGGCGCACAGCACAAATGGATTCTGGCGCACGGTCTCCATCGGCTTCGCGAGGTTGATCGACACGAAGCGCCGCGACATCTTCGCGTCCGCGTCTGCTTCCGTGTAACGCTGCTCGCGCCCGAAGTTGCGCAGGTTCTTCGTGAGCAACTCGCGGCAGCGCACGCGGCCGCTGTTGTCGTTCAGATCGTTGTGCACGAGATAGGCATAGTTCGCGTTCACGCCGGGGTTCTTGTTCGCCTGGTCTTCGGTGCGATCGCCCTTGTAGTCCTTGTCGAATACGTCGTGGTTGTACACGAGTGCGTCGGTGGCGCCAGGGAAGAACTCCAGCAGCAGCTTCTCCATCTCCGGATAGAACACGCGCTCCACTTCAGCCGCATCGTAGAAATTCGTGCATTTCGATTCACAGTGCGCGAGCGACACGCCAAGCCTGTCCATACACTCCGGGCTATCCGGCGACAGCCCCGGGTAGTACTCACCGATGCGCCGCGCATCACGCAGCACCTGCGGGAAGTAGAGCGCCCGCCGGCCGATGTCGCGTTCTTCCTTGCGCAATATCTTCTGGTCGGCTTCGCGTGACGGATCACGCCACAGCGCGTTGGACGAAACGACCGAGTACGAAGGCTCCTCGTGCACCGTGTAACGCAACGGTAGCGCAACGCCGCCTTGCGGCGCCTCAATGCGATTGGCGCGGATGTACTCGAGACACTCCGCGTTGCTTCGAAACCCCAAGCCCCACTGCGTTTCGATGGGGCCAGGCGGCGCGTTCTCGATCATGTCGGTCACCTCCTGGCCGGTTCCCGTCGCGATCAGACGCAGCGCATCGATGGCGGCCAGCGTGGTACCCGCATCGCCGTCGCGATCGAATGACACATAGGAAACGCCGCCGTGTGCGGCAACCGGTGGGGGTTGCCCCTTGGTGAGCTGAAAGGGTGGTACATAAGCAGACGCACTAGTCCGCGTGGCCATCGTTGGGTCATTCGTTTTGGCTCGGTTCATGGCAGACCTCTTACCGCAATCCAAAGTCGAACGTGCCACCCGTAGTCCCATAGAACTTCAGAATCCGCCGCGCCGTCGTCTGCACGTGCACCTCATCGGCACCGTCGTAAATCCGCGCAAACCGCGCATGCCGATACATCCGCTCGAGCGGCGTGTCTTCCGTAACGCCTTTCGCGCCCCACACCTGAATCGCCCGGTCGATGACATTGTGCAGCATCGACGCGCCATACACTTTGATCAGTCCGATCTCGACGCGCGCTTCATCGCCCTGATCGACCTTCTGCGCGGCATGCAGCGTCAGCAGCCGGCTTGCCTGAATCTCCGCGGCCGAGTCGAAGATGAACTTCTGTATCTGCTGGTGTTGCCCAAGCGTCTTGCCGAACGCGACGCGCGAATTCGCGCGCTGACACATCAGATCGAACGCGCGTTGCGCCTGGCCGAGCCAGCGCATGCAGTGGAAAATCCGCCCCGGCCCGAGCCGATCCTGCGCGATCTTGAAGCCTTGGCCACGCGGCCCCAACAGATTCGCTTTGGGGACGCGGACGTTGTCGTACGCCACTTCGTAGTGACCTTCGTACTCGCCCATCACGGCGACGTCGCGCACGATGTTGTAGCCCTTCGTGTCGGTGGGCACCACGATCTGGCTGAACGCTGCGTGGTCCGGCACGCCGGTTTCGGTGCGGCACATCACCGTCGTGTACGCCGCTTGCGCGGCACCGGAGGTGAACCACTTGCGACCGTTGATCACCCACTCGTCGCCGATCAGTTCGCCGCGTGTCTGCAGTTGCGTCGGATCGGAACTGGCGACATCGGGTTCAGTCATGCCGAAGCTCGGGAATACTTCACCCGCGACGAGCGGCTTCAGATATTTGTCACGCCATTCATCGCTCGCGTAGCGATGCAGCATGATCGAGTCCTGCAACGAGTGCGTGCCGAGCGCCA
>JANLUG010000918.1:0-8925 GCA_031363335.1 Gammaproteobacteria bacterium | reverse complement strand
ACGGCGCCGGCCGTTCCGAGGATGACGCCGCTAGGATTCGACAGCACGTACAGCTCGCCGTTCGCGTCCTGCCCGAAGCCGAGTACCGGAGCGCCGAACGACGCGCGGTCGCTGAAGCGAAGCGCCTTGATCTGACGCTTTTCGTCCAGGTAGTAGATGTGGCCGCCGGCGGGCGAGAAGAACGCGGTGTTGTAGTCGCCGAACACGTATCGTGCGCGCAGCGACTTGTTGCGCTCACCCCGATACACATAGCCGCCGATGATCGCGATGCGCGCAGAGAGAGCCGCATCGCGGTGATCGTATTGGGCGATCGGATCGACCATATCGGGCGGTGTGCCGGGGCTGTTCGCGAATACGAAACCGGTGCCGCCGCCATTCTGGTCGAACAGGAACGTGCCTTCCTTTACGGGCCAACCGTAGTTGGCGCCGGCATGGCCGATGTCGACTTCCTCGACATCGTTCTGGCCGACGTCGGCGATGAGCAGTGCACCGGTCTTCGAGTCGAACGATATGCGATACGGATTGCGCATCCCGTACGCCCAGATTTCATCGATCCCCGACCGCCCCACGAAGGGGTTGTCGCTCGGAATGCCATATTGGCCGTTGGCCGAGTTGTGGCCCAACGGATCGATGCGCAGGATCTTGCCCAACGGGTTGTCGAGGCTCTGCGCATTGCCACCTGTAAGGTGACCCGGACCGAAGTCGTTCGCATTGCCGCCGTCGCCGAGTGAAATGTACAGATAGCCGTCGCGCCCGAATGCGAGCGTGCCGCCGTCGTGATTGAACTGCGGCTTGTCGATGCGCAGCAGCACGCGCGCGGAGTTCGGATCCACACTCACCGGCCCTGCGGACGCATCGTCGTCGCCGTCGTCGCCGTCGTCGCCGTCGTTGCCATCGTCACCGTCGTCGCGGAACTCGCGCTCTGCCCGCCACTCGGTAACCACGGTCTGGTTGTCCGTCGGCGCGCCAGCAGGGGTCGGAAAATCCGCCGGCGTGACCGGCGGTTCACTGGTGAATGTGTACAACAATCCATTGCGGCGAAATTTTGGATGGAATGCGACGCCGAGGAAGCCGCGTTCGTCGTAGTGCACGCCGAACAATCCGAGACTGACCAGGTTGTCACTGACGTCGAGCACGAGCGTCGGCTGCGGCAGCGGAGCGGCGGGCGTCTTCTCGTCGTCTTTGCGTGGCAGCGGCACCGCCCACAACTTTCCGACCTGATCGACCACATAAAGATGCCGTTTGTCGCCCGGCGCCACGGCAGTCGTCACCGGCGCGACGAAGCCGCCGGCGACCTTGACGAGATTCACGGTCACGTCGCCCTGCGGAATCAGCGCAGGAATCGGATCCAAGATCGGTGTGTTGGCTCCATACGCCGTGCCCGCCAACGAGACGGTGCCCGCGACCGCGGCCAGAGTGAGGTTGCGAAGCCGTCGGAAGGCGCTCGCTGCTTTCGTGTTGCCGCTGATCGTCATGTTGCACTCCAATGATGTCCGTGTGGCCACCGGCAACGCACGTCTGCCATCGTGTCCGGTAAAGCTGGCGCCGGGCGCTGGCAGTAACGTTTGCGTTGCCGTGGTAATTGGTTAGTGGCGAACAACGACGCAAATCGTTCAACGCTCGCGACTTATTTTTTGCAGGGTTTTTTGCAGGGTTTTTTGCGGGCGGCCGCGACGGTCTCAAATGTTCCAGGACACCGCGCCGACCCAGCGCGTGCTTGCCGCAGGGCCGAACACCTCCCGTGCGGCCGAGTCGGTGCTGACCCATGCGATGCGAAACTGAAATCGTTGCAACGCATAGCCCAGTCCGAATTCGTAGTAGGTGTAATCACGCCCGACGGCGCTCGACACGTTCTGATAGCCGGCCGTTCCATCGACGATGACGCCGAGCGGTAGCGGATAGCGGACGGTGAACTCGACCATCTCTGTCGTCTTGTTCGCCCCCAGCCAGTCATGGCCGATGCTCGCACCCAGCGTGCAGCACGCGTCAACGCGCACACTCGCGTACCACTCTGTCCAGTCGTAGTTGAGGTTCGACATCGGATAGGTGTAGCGGACGATCGAGGTGTCGAACGAGACGCGTGCATCGAGCGCGCGACTGAATCCGGCGATGTAATCGACTTCGACGTCGCTGCCTTGGTTGCTGTAGGCGTAGTCGTCGCGTCCGACCCACATCGCGGCGTACAGACCGGCATCGGATTCGTATTGCAGCAGGCCGTTCACCGCTGCGCCGTCCTGCGTTTCTTTCAATCCACGGAACATCTGCGCGGTCGCCAACGTCACGCGCCCGGTCACGTCGCCGAATGCCATGCTTGGCGGCAACATGAACATCGCGGTGAGCATCGTTACGGCGAAGGTGCGCACCGCAGTCGACCCGCCGCGATCAGCGGTGGGCGTCGCGGGGGTAGGAGTCGCCACCTGCGACGGTAGCATTGCCGGGCTCGTCGCAGACCAATGCTGTGTGCACGGCCGCGATGAATGCGCCTTCGGCATCATTGCGCGTCGGTAAGCCGCCGGTCAGCAGCTGCTGCAGTTCCGAAGTTGTTTCGAGCGCGTTGGAGCCTGACCGGAGCAGCGCGGCGAAGCCGCTTACCCCGGCGGCGGACATGGAACTACCGTAGAAAAATTGGTACCCGCCGCCGGCACGCGTGCTCAGCCTTTCGGGGTCGAAAATCCACTGCAAGCATGAATCGATCGGTGTTGGCGTGGTCGCCGATTGCGCGGTCACGTTCAGCGAGCCGCTGACGCCGAACACGCCGTTCAGCGATGCGGGAAATCCTCCCGACGGCCGGGCCGGATCGGCTGCGGCGACGACGATGACGCCTTCGGAAAGCAGCGCAGTGAGCAGCCGCGCGAGCAGCTCATCGCGCGGTCCGGTCAAGCTCAGGTTCAGGATGCCGAGATGATCGCGCTGCGCCCGCTCGAGCGCCTTGGCGAGGCTGAAGGAGTCGCAGCGTGCGCCGCCGTCGGCCACGCTCCGACACGCGCCGTAAATGTACAGCTTTGCATCCGGCGCGATGCCGAGCAGACCATGTCCGCTGTTGCCGTCGGCCGCGATCACGCCTGCGACAGCGGTGCCATGTAATAGTCCGTCACTCGATTCACCCGCGAATGCATACTGGTGCAACGCCCGCGTGCGCAGATCCGGGTGATGCGCGTCGACCAGCGTATCGACGATGCCGACCCGGGAAGCGCCACCGCGCGACAGTTGATGTAGTGCGGCGACGCGACCCGCATGGGTGCCCCACTGCAGCTCGCGCAGCTCGCTGCCCGATGGTTCGGCGAGTGCGTCGAATTCGTTCAACCGCTGCGCGGCGTCTACACCCGGCTCGGCGGCAATCTGTACCAGCAGTTGATCGAGGTCACGGTCATTGGGCACCGCGAACAGCACACATTGGACGCCCAGCGATTTGATCGGCCATGCATCGAGACGGTGCAGTCCATAGCGTTTGCCGACTCGCCCGATTTGCTGCGATACACGTGCCGAGACCGCCCAATCGCCTGAATAGTAGGTGCGGGGCGATCCGTTGGAGATGCGTCGCGCCTCGAACGCGTTCTCATCAAATGTGACCAGCACGCGCGGCAGTTCACGGGCGGGCTCAGTCATGGCCGTCTGGCAAGCAGATAGCAGAACGGTCAACACGAGCCATCCGCTCGACGCCCGGCGCGGCCGAATCCGGAGCATCAGCGGCTTTCCGCTTCGGCGAAAGTCACTTCGGACTGGGTGCGCAGCCACGCTAGATCGCGCGCCAGGTCCGCGTCGTTGGGTAGTGCGATCACGTAGACGTTGTGCCGGCTAGGGCCGGAAACGATCGACGCATTCAAGCGATTCGCCAGCTGGCGGATCTGCGCGGGCGTGGCGGCGGATGTCACCGCCACTTGCACGGCGATGCCTGCCGTCGGATCGGTCGAATTCGTCAGGGTGGAATACCGCGCCGTATCGCCGCCCGGCATCAGCCAGGCCAACGCGGCAGCGCTGACGATCAGCGAGATCGACAGCGCCGCCATCCAGCGCCGGCTTGGCCCCCGCGAGCGGATACGCTCGTTGGCGACGCTGTCGGGCGCGGCCAACACTTGCGCGCGGAGCTGCTCGTACGCTGCCGCCTGTCTATCGAGAAGACCCGCGACGCCTGAGGTATCGCGAGCGATCCGCCGCGAAAGCCTCACTTCGTCGCGCAACAACGTCGCGCCGTTCGGCAGCGATTCGAGTTCGGCGGCCACCCGGTCGGTCTCGTTTTCGTTGAGAGTGCCCGTCGCATACCAAGGAAGCAGCGTCTCCACATCGTGCGATGATTGTTTGTCGCTCATGTTAGGCGCCGGCCTCGATCAGTGCGCGCAGCGTTCTTCTCGCGTGAAACATGCGCGTTTTTACGGTGTTTTCCGGGCAGCCAACGATGTGACCGATCTCCGAGTACGAATAGCCGAAGTAGTAAGTCAGTTCGACGACGGCGCGGTGTGCCGGTGAGAGGCGCGCCAGTGCGCGGTCCAAATCACGATCGAACATGCTCGAGGCAGCGTGGTCGCCGTCGGCAATGGGTTCGGCGTCCGGCAATGGGAGCGTGGGCCTTGCGCGGCCACGCGCTCGCGCGCACTTGCGGTAAGCGATGCTGAATATCCAAGTGGTAACGCTCGAATCGCCGCGAAATTCGGATGCTTTGTCCCAAACGACCAACATCACGTCGTTGATGATTTCGGCGACCCCATCGGCATCACCTCCGGTGACACGCCAGAGGAAGCGTGCCAGGCGAGGGTAGTACAGGTCGTATAGCGCCTTCAGCGCCGCTTCGTCGCGGCTCGCGATGCGCGCGAGCAGTCGACGCTCGAAATGCACTGACATCTCTTTGGACACGCGCGATTCTTCGTCGGCGGAAATGGGATGAACGGTGAATCATCTGACCGCGGCCTGCAAGATGGGAAGCCACCAAACCAAGGCGCAACCGGAGAAACGCACATGGAATTGAAGGAACAAGGTTGCCGTCATCGCCGGCGCGGGGTCCGACATCGGGCGGGCGCTCGGGCTCCAATGCGCGGCCGCCATCACCTCGGCGATCGGCGCGCCTTCGATTCGCGCGACGATCTCGCCCAGTAGTGCGAACCCCAGATTGGCGTAACACCATTTCGTGCCCGGCGGCACTTCGAGCGTGATTCCATGAGGGAACAGCGCCAGTGCGTCCTTATCGCCCGGAGTTTCCGAATCCAGCAGCACATCCGGATCGAATATGTCCTATGAGTTTGCGAGCAGCGTATCGGATGCAGCCGTTCACGTCGCAGCCAGTACGGGTGTCCCGCGGCCCGCACGCCTGAGGAAAAACGCACCACCAAGCAGGGTCGCCAAGATGCCAGCTGCGCCAGAAACGATGCGGCGCATACTGAATAAACTCGAATCACGATAACCACGGATCCATCATGTCATTTCATCGGTTTGTTTCAGCAAGCGCAGTGATCCTGCTGTGGGCAGCATCCGTCAAGGCGGCCGAACCCACTGCAGCAACTGTCAACGATCTCAGCTGGATGACCGGCTACTGGTCGGGTCCGCTGGGCGATCTGTTGATGGAGGAAAACTGGAACAAGCCGATTGGAGGAACCATCTCCGGTCTCGTCCGCATGGCAGGACCAAAAGACACGCAGATGATCGAACTCGTGATCATCCGCGAGCATGAGGGCTCTTTGAGGCTAACGCTGCAGCAATTCAACCCGGACTTCACGCCGCGCGCTCCCGCACCACAAACGATGCGATTCGTCAGTCGCGGGGAACAAACCGTCACGTTCGAAGACGCGGAAAACACGCAAGGGCTGAAGAAACTCACCTACTCGCGAACTGCGGACGATCACTACATGATCGAAGCCATATTACCGTCGGGAGAGACGTTCAAGACAAGTCTCAACCAGACGAGATGAGCCTCGCTCCGGTGACGCGACTGCGCAGCGAATCAAAAGGCGGTGTTGTCGACGGCGGCCAGGCGCCGTACTGATGGCGATCGACCTCAATCGACTGCCGGCCGGCGTCGCGAATCTCGATGCCGCGTGGCTGACCGACGCGCTGCGTAGCAGCGGCGCGCTGTCCGCGAATTCGTTCGTCGCGACGTGCGATGCCCAACCGCTCGGCGCAGGCGCGGGGCTGATCGGTATGCTTGGCCGCGTGCAGCTGACCTATGGCGGCGCGCCCACCGACGCACCGCTGCGAATGATCGCGAAATTCCCGTCGACGGTCGCCGCGAACCGCGGCGTGGCGGATGCCTTCAACATGTACGGCCGGGAGGTGCGCTTCTATCAGACGCTGGCGGCGATCACCTCGATCGGTCATCCGCGCTGCTACTTCGCAGCCAGTGCACCAACGACCTCGGACTTCGTGCTGCTGCTCGAAGACCTCGGCGACAGGCGCATCGGCGATCAGGTGCTCGGCAGCGATCTGAAGGACGCCGAGGTAGTCATCGACGCAATGGCGCAATTCCACGGGGAAAACTGGAACCGCACGAACGAAGCGCGGTTTTCCTGGGTGACATCGCACGCCAACGACATGCAGATCGGCGGCATGGAAGCCGGCTTTGCGCAGGGCTGGCCGCGTTTCGCGGCCGACCTCGCCGCGGTGATTCCGCCGAAGGTCTTGCGCTGGGGCCATCGCGTCGGCCCGAACACTCGCGCGATCCTGCAGGCGCTGTGCGGCGGCAAGCAGACTATCTGTCACGCCGACTTTCGTCTCGAGAACATGTTCTTCGCCGCCGCACCCAGGCAACCGCCGTTCGCGATCGTCGACTGGCAGTCGATCACCAAATCGTCCGGTGCACAGGATGTGTCGTACTTCCTGACGCAGAGCGTGCAGCTCGACGTGCGCCGCCGGCACGAACGCGAACTGCTCGCGCGTTATCTCGAAGGGCTGCGCGCCGGCGGAGTACGCGACTACAGTGCCGACGAGCTGCTGCTCGACTACCGGCGCGCCACTCTGTATCTGCTCGACTACGCCGTGGTGATCGCATCCACGCTCGACCTCGCCAACGAGCGCGGTGGGGCGATCGCGCGCGCGTTGTCGCAGCGCGCCTGCACCGCGCTCGACGACCTGGATTGCGAAGCGCTGTTACCCGCATGATCACGGTCGCCTCCTCGCTGGCGCGCTGACCTACGCCGGTTTGTCTTTTTCAGCCAGCTTCTGGGCAAGGTGCCGCTCGCGCCAGGAGCTGTGGCCGAGGTGCTGCAGGTTGAATGCCGCCTGCTGCGCCGTCCAGAAGCCCTGTGCATCAAGCGCCTGATTGCACGACATCTTGGCGAGCTTCAGTGAAAAGCTCGGCCGCGCGGCGATTTTGCCCGCAAGCTTCAGCGTGAACTCTGCGAGTTCGGGGCGCGGCACCACGTGATTGATCATGCCGAGGTTGTAGGCCTGCGCCGCGGTGACCGGTTCGCCGGTAAACAGCATCTCTTTGGCCTTACGGATACCGAGTTCCCACGGATGCGCGAACCACTCGACGCCATTCACGCCGAAGTCGACCGTCATGTCGGTGAACGTCGCATCGTCGCTGGCAACGATCAGATCGCACACCCACATCAGCATCAGGCCGCCGGCGATCGTCTTGCCCTGCACCTGCGCGATGGTCGGCTTCGGCAGCTGCTGCCAGCGACGGCACATGTTCAAGTACACCTCTTCCTCGAACGCCATGTGTCCTTCGGCGCCGGGCTTGCCGAAGCCGCCTGAAATTCCGATCGGCTCCATCTGGTAATTTTCGCGATCGCGCAGATCGTGGCCGGACGAAAAGTGCGGGCCCTCGCCCGCGAGGATGATCACTTTGACGTCATCGTCGAAAGCCGCGCGCGTCAGCGCATCGTTCAGGTCGTACGTCATGCGGCGACTCTGCGCGTTGCGCGCTTCGGGACGGTTCAGCGTGACCCGCGCAACGCCGCCGTCGAGCATTTCGTAGCGGACCGTTTTGACATCACTCATGAATTCTCCTTCGTCTCTGGTTCATTGTTCTTCGCTGCGCACCGGCCATCGCGGAGCCGGTTCAGTACATGTTGTGGCGGACATCTTCCTCGATGCCTCGATCCAGCATTTGCGACGTCGCGGTATCGAGGCTCAAATGGCTGGCCATCATCTGCGTGAGGGTCGGGACGGCAGCCCCAGGAATGTAGTCGGACTGCCACAACTTCGAGCGGCGATACGCCTTCGAACAGTGGCCCATCGCTTCCTCCACGGTGATGACGATCGCCAGCTGCGGCAGCTTGCCGCCGATCGGGAAGCGCGCCAGGAGTTCGGGGTCGGTGGTGATCACGCCGGTACCGTTGACGCGCACTGTCTCCAGCACGCCAGGAATCATGAACAACAATGCGAGCTTCGGCTGGTTGATGATGTTCACCAGGCTGTCGAAGCGTTTGTTGCCGGGGCGTTCCGGCATCACGAGCGTTTTTTCGTCGAGCACGTGCACAAAGCCCGGCGGATCGCCGCGCGGACTGACGTCGCTCGAACCATCGGCAGCATGCGTGGCGAGGCAGGCAAATGGCGAACACTCGATAAAACGTCTCAGCGGCGCGGTGATCACCGGCGAACTCTTCGCCACAACCAGTTCATGCACCGGGCTGCCCATCAACGCGCGCAGCTGCGCCTCGGAACGTATCTCGTGGCTCATTTCGGGTTATTGCACCTGATGGATCAGCGGCAATCATGCACCGCGAGTGCAGCGCCGGCCAAGCTCAGCCGTTGCCGTGACATAACCACGCCGCCTCGTCCGGCGAAAGCAGCTGCACGAGCCATCACGCCCCGACCTCCCCGCCATTCTCGAGCACGTCGGTGCCCAGATAGGCGCCGACGCGCCGTATCTGGCCTTCGAGATCCGCAAGCAGATCAGCGAACCGCAGTTCCAGGGCTTCTTGGCGTTCCGCTGTCGCCTGTCGGAGATCGGGTTCATGGCCGCGTCGTTCTTCGATGCGGCGGTGCTGGTGC